>NZ_JBHYZP010000004.1:0-108532 GCF_042752355.1 Streptomyces sp. NPDC059255 | reverse complement strand
GGCACTGACAGCCGGTCCTGGAGGCCGGCGGACAGAAGGATCACGGCCGGGTCCGGGTACCTCCGCCAACCCGGACACCGCTCCAGGCCGGGTCGGGTTCGGGTCAGGCGCCGCAGCTTCTGAGGAAGCGGCGGGTGCGCGTGGCGATCGGGAGGGGCTTGTCGGGCGGGCACGGGTACATGTCCTGCTCGACGATGGCGAAGAGCTCGACGTCGAGCCGCTGCGCCGCCGCCAGGACCGGCTCCAGCGCCGGCACTCCGGCCGGCGGCTCGCACATCACACCCCGCCCGACGGCCGGTCCGAACGGCACCTCGTTCGCGACGACATCCGCGAGGATCTCCGGATCCACCTGCTTGAGATGGAGGTAGCCGATCCGCTCGCCGTACGTCTCGATCAGCTTGACGCTGTCCCCGCCGCAGTACGCGTAATGCCCGGTGTCCAGACAGAGGGAGACCAGAGCCGGGTCGGTCGCGTCGAGGAACCGGCTCACGTTCTCCTCGCTGTCGATGTGCGTGTCGGCGTGTGGGTGCACGACGATCTTCAGCCCGTAGCGCTCCCTCACCTCACGGCCGAGGCGCTCGGTCTGGGCCGTCAGATCACGCCACTGCTGGGGCGTGAGGGTCCGGTCCTCCAGCACCTCCCCGGTCTTGTCGTCCCGCCAGAACGACGGGATGACCACGAGATGGTCCGCGCCCATCGCCCGGGTGAGCGCGGCGATGTCGGCGACATGCGCCCAGGTCTTCTCCCAGACCGCCGGTCCGTGGTGCAGCCCGGTGAAGACGGTCCCGGCCGAGACCTTCAGCCCGCGCCGCTCGGTCTCCTCGCTCAGCCGGTCGGGATCGGACGGGAGGTATCCGTAGGGGCCCAGCTCGATCCACTCGTAGCCGGCTTCGGCCACCTCGTCGAGAAAACGCCGCCAGGGCACCTGCTGCGGGTCGTCGGGAAACCACACCCCCCAGGAGTCGGGGGCGGACCCGACTCGGATGCGGCTCAACGTGGGTACGGAGGAGGTCATACCGGTCAGCTTTCAGCCCGTACGGAAAGAGTGTCAAGCCTTTGGTTCGAATGTAAAGACAAAACGTTGACAGGGTCCTGGGAGGACGGTTAGACCTTGCTGTGACCGCCTCCGGTGCGGAAGCCTCGCCTCGCTTTGGCAGGAGCGAGACGCGAGCGAAAGCTCCCCGCTCGTCACGGCCCCGTGCCGGAGGTTCGGGTCGCCCCGCCCGGCCGTGCGCTGTATGACTTCGCTGTATGACTTCACTGTGACCGATGCCCGACCGCCGCCGCTCGGAGTCCAGGAGGACACTCGATGAGCAGGGAGGACGCCCGATGAGCAGCCGTACGAGCGGCCGCGCGAGCGGTCGCGGGCGTGGGCGCCCGAGTACCGCCGCCCGTACCCGCAGGCGCACCGTCGCCCAGGCGCTGATCACCTTCCTGGCGCGGCAGTACACGGAGCGGGACGGCCACCGGCGCCGTCTGATCGGCGCCACGTGGGGCATCTTCGGGCACGGCAACGTGGCGGGTATCGGACAGGCTCTGGTCGAGTCCTCCGAGGACATGCGGTACTTGCAGGGCCGTAACGAACAGTCCATGGTCCACGCGGCCGTGGGGTACGCGCGCCAGAGCAACCGGCTCTCCGCCCAGGCCGTCACCACCTCCATCGGCCCCGGCGCCACCAACCTCGTCACCGGCGCGGCCCTCGCCACCGTCAACCGCCTGCCCGTCCTGCTGCTCCCCGGCGACGCCTTCGCGACCCGCCCCGCCGACCCCGTCCTCCAGCAGCTCGAAGTGGCCTCCGCCGGGGACGTCTCCGTCAACGACGCGCTGCGCCCCGTCTCCGCCTACTTCGACCGTGTCACCCGGCCCGAAGCGCTCGTCCCGGCCGCGCTCGCCGCGATGCGGGTGCTCAGCGACCCGGCCGCGACCGGCGCCGTCACCCTCGCGCTGCCCCAGGACGTACAGGCGGAGGCGTACGACTGGCCGGAGGAGTTCTTCGCCGAGCGCGTCTGGCGGGTCCGCCGCCAGCCGCCCGACCCCGACGAACTCGCCGACGCGGTACGGCTCGTACGGGAGGCCCGCCGCCCCCTGCTCGTCGCGGGCGGCGGCGTCCGCCACAGCGCCGCCGAGGAGGAGCTGGCAGCCTTCGCCGACGCCACCGGCATTCCCGTCGCCTCCACCCAGGCGGGCAAGGGCTCGCTCCACCACGACCATCCCTGCGATGTCGGCGGCATCGGCCACACCGGCACCGCCACCGCCGACGAACTCGCCGCCACGGCCGACCTGGTGATCGGCGTCGGCACCCGCTGGACCGACTTCTCCACCGCCTCCGCCACGCTCTTCCAGAACCCGGACGTCCGCTTCCTCAACCTCAACGTCACCGGCTTCGACGCCCACAAGCTCGCCGCCCACCCGCTGGTCGCGGACGCCCGTACCGCCGTGCGCCGGCTCGCCGCGGGCCTCGCCGGCCACCGCGTCGAGCCCGCCTACGTCACCGAGTACAGCGGGGCCAAGAAGCGCTGGGAACGGCGCGTCGAGGCCGCGTTCACCGCCGGCGAGGACACCGCGCGCCCCACCCAGGCCCAGGTCCTCGGGGCCCTCGACGCCCTCGTCACCGGCGAGGACATCGTCATCAACGCGGCCGGATCGCTCCCCGGTGATCTCCACAAGCTCTGGAGGGCCCGCTCGCACGACCAGTACCACGTCGAATACGGCTACTCCTGCATGGGATACGAGATCCCCGCGGCCATCGGCGTCCAGCTCGCCGCGCCCGGCCGGCCGGTCTGGGCGCTGGTCGGCGACGGCACCTATCTGATGAGCCCCACCGAACTGGTCACCGCCGTCCAGGAGGGGCTGCCCGTCAAGGTCGTGATCCTCCAGAACCACGGCTACGCCTCCATCGGCGGCCTCTCCGAGACCGTCGGTGCCGAGCGCTTCGGCACCGCGTACCGCTTCCGGGCCGCCGACGCCACGTACATCGGACCCCCGCTCCCCGTGGACCTCGCGGCCAACGCGGCCTCCCTCGGCATGCGGCTGATCCGCGCCGGGACCATCGGTGACCTGCGCGAAGCGCTGGCCGAGGCGCGCGCCGCCGACGCCCCCACATGTGTCTACGTGGAGACCGAAACGGCAGACACAGTGTCGGGAGTCCCCCCGGCCCAGGCGTGGTGGGATGTTCCGGTGGCCGAGACCGCGACGCGTATCGCCGCGGTCGAGGCCCGCGAGGAGTACGACCGCCACGCAGCGACCCGCCGCCGCCATCTGTGAAGGAGCGGAACACATGAAGACCGTCAGCCATTGGATCGGTGGCAAGAGCGTCGAGGGCGCGTCCGGCAACTGGGGGCCCGTCACCGACCCGGCGACCGGGGCCGTCACGACCCAGGTCGCGCTCGCCTCCGCCGAGGAGGTCGGCAGCGCGGTCGCCGCCGCCAAGGCCGCGTACGCCACCTGGGGGACGTCCTCGCTCGCCCAGCGCACCGCGATCCTCTTCCGCTACCGGGCGCTCCTCGACGCCCGCCGCGACGACATCGCCGCGCTGATCACCGCCGAGCACGGCAAGGTGCACTCGGACGCGCTCGGCGAGGTGGCGCGCGGACTGGAGATCGTCGAGCTGGCCTGCGGGATCACCACCCAGCTCAAGGGCGAACTCTCCACCCAGGTCTCCAGCCGGGTCGACGTCGCCGCCATCCGCCAGCCGCTCGGGGTCGTCGCGGGCATCACCCCCTTCAACTTCCCGGCGATGGTGCCGATGTGGATGTTCCCCCTCGCGATCGCCTGCGGGAACACCTTCGTCCTCAAGCCCAGCGAGAAGGACCCCTCGGCCGCCGTGCTCCTGGCGGAGCTGGCGGCGGAGGCCGGACTGCCCGACGGCGTGCTGAACGTCGTGCACGGCGACAAGGTGGCCGTCGACGCCCTGCTCGCCCACCCGGATGTCGCGGCGGTCTCCTTCGTCGGCTCCACCCCGATCGCCCGTCACATCCACGCCACGGCCTCCGCCAACGGCAAGCGCGTCCAGGCGCTCGGCGGCGCCAAGAACCACATGCTGGTCCTGCCCGACGCCGACCTGGACGCCGCCGCGGACGCGGCCGTCTCCGCGGCGTACGGTTCGGCCGGCGAGCGGTGCATGGCGATCTCGGCGGTCGTCGCCGTCGGCGCGATCGGCGACGAACTGGTCGCCAGGATCCGCGAGCGCGCCGAGAAGATCAAGATCGGCCCCGGCACCGACCCGGCCTCCGAGATGGGCCCCCTCATCACCCGGGCCCACCGCGACAAGGTCGCCGGCTATGTGACCGGAGCCGCCGCCCAGGGTGCCGACGTCGTCCTGGACGGCACGGGCTACACGGTGGAGGGGTACGAGGACGGGCACTGGATCGGCCTGTCCCTGCTGGACAAGGTCGCCACCGACTCGGACGCCTACCGCGACGAGATCTTCGGCCCGGTGCTCGTCGTGCTCCGCGCGGAGACCTACGAGGAGGGCGTCGAGCTGATCAACAGCTCGCCGTTCGGCAACGGCACGGCCATCTTCACCCGCGACGGCGGCGCCGCCCGCCGCTTCCAGCTGGAGATCGAGGCCGGCATGGTCGGCGTGAACGTACCGATCCCCGTGCCCGTCGGATACCACTCCTTCGGGGGTTGGAAGGACTCGCTCTTCGGCGACCACCACATCTACGGCAACGACGGCGTGCACTTCTACACGCGCGGCAAGGTCGTCACCACGCGCTGGCCGGACCCGGCCGACGCCCCGACCGGCGTGGACCTGGGCTTCCCCCGTAACCACTGATCCGTCATCACCGATCCGTGGCCGCCGCTCCGTAACGACCGATCCGTAGCCACTGCTCCGCAACCACTGCTCCGCGAACGCCGGCCGTAACTCGCCGGCGCACGGCTTCGTTGGATGACTGCGGCCCGTACGGCGTTCCTCGCCATACGGGCCGCAGTCGCTTTTCACGGTTCACGGAGCAGGAGGACACACATGTGTGGCATCACCGGCTGGGTCTCCTTCGGCCGGGATTCCCTCGGCGCGTCCGACACCCTGGACGCGATGACGGAGACGATGTCCTGCCGGGGCCCCGACGACAGCGGCACCTGGATCGAGGGCCCCGCGGCGCTCGGCCACCGCCGGCTCGCCGTCATCGACCTGCCCGGCGGGCGGCAGCCGATGACGCTGACGACACCCGGGGGCACGATCGCCCTCGTCTACTCGGGCGAGACGTACAACTTCACCGAACTGCGCGCGGAACTGACCGGCCGCGGCCACCGGTTCACCACCGACTCCGACACCGAGGTCGTCCTGCACGGCTATCTGGAGTGGGGCGAGGCGCTCGCCGAACGCCTCAACGGCATGTACGCCTTCGCGATCTGGGACGGCCGGCGCCGGAAGCTGGTGATGATCCGCGACCGCATGGGCATCAAGCCCTTCTACTACACCCCGACCGCCGACGGCGTGCTCTTCGGCTCCGAACCCAAGGCGATCCTCGCCCACCCCCTGGCCCGCGCCCGTGTCGGTCTCGACGGACTCCGCGAACTCTTCGCCTTCGTCAAGACACCCGGTCACGCCGTGTGGGAGGGGATGTACGAGGTCGAGCCGGGCACCCTGGTGACCGTGGAAGCGAGCGGGATGCGCCGCCACGTCTACTGGTCCCTGGAGACCCGCCCGCACACCGACGACCGGAGCACGTCGGTGGCGCGCGTACGGGAACTCCTCGACGACATCGTGTGCCGCCAGCTCGTCGCCGACGTACCCCGCTGCACCCTCCTGTCCGGCGGACTCGACTCCTCCGCCATGACGGCGATCGCCGCGCGCCGGCTCCGGGAGACCGGTGAGACCGTACGCAGCTTCTCCGTCGACTTCCTCGGCCGTACGGAGAACTTCGTCGCCGACGAGTTCCGCGCCACGCCCGACACGCCGTTCGTCCACGACGTCGTACGCGCCGCGCGCACCGACCACCGGGACATCGTGCTCGACTCGCTCGCCCTGGCCGACCCGGCCGTCCGGGCCCGGATGATCAGGGCGAGGGACCTGCCCATGGGGCTCGGCGACATGGACTCCTCCCTTTTCCTCCTCTTCAAGGCGATCCGGGAGCACTCGACGGTCGCGCTCTCGGGCGAGTCGGCCGACGAGGTCTTCGGCGGCTACCGCCAGTTCTTCGACGAGGAAGCCAGAAAGGCCGACATGTTCCCGTGGCTGGTGCGCTTCGGCGAGCACTTCGGCGAGGACGCCGGAGTGCTCCGTCCGGAGGTCAACGCGGCGCTGGGGCTGGCGGCGTTCACCCGGGACAGCTACGCCACGGCCGTGGCCGGAATCGAACGCGGCAGCGGCGAGAGTGACTTCGAGTACCGGATGCGGAAGATTTCCCACCTCCACCTGACGCGCTTCGTACAGGTCCTGCTCGACCGCAAGGACCGCGCGAGCATGGCGGTCGGCCTGGAGGTCAGGGTGCCGTTCTGCGACCACCGGCTGGTGGAGTACGTGTACAACACACCCTGGTCGCTGAAGTCCTTCGACGGCCGGGAGAAGAGCCTGCTGCGCGAGGCCACCGCCGATGTGCTGCCGAGGTCGGTGTACGACCGGGAGAAGAGCCCGTACCCCACCACCCAGGATCCCAAGTACGCCGTAGCCCTCCAGGGGCATGCCAAGGAACTGCTCGCCGACCCGTCGCACCGGGTCTTCGATCTGGTCGACCTGGCGCGGGTACGGAGCGCCGCGGAGCGGGAGACACCGCAGGTCACGACGGCGAGTCGGCGAGGGCTGGAGCGGACGCTGGACCTCGCGCTGTGGCTGGATCTCTACAACCCGGAGATCACGCTCACCTGATTTGGCAGACTAAAAAGGATAATAACGATAGAAAGATGGAGAAGGTGATATACAGCTAATCCAGAGAGCTCAGGACCTCACATGCCCCGATACTTCGCCGACTCCCCGGAGTCGCTCGTCCCCGACGCGCTCAAGGGGTTCGCCGCCGCCCACGCCGACCTGGTCGAGCACCACCCCGAGCACGGCTACTTCCGCACCCGCCGCACCGCCACCCCGACCCCCACGACGGCCGGCTCGGCCGCCGCGGGCCGCCGCGTCGGACTGGTCTCCGGCGGCGGATCCGGCCACGAACCGCTGCACACGGGGTTCCTCGGCGCCGGCCTGCTGGACGCCGTATGCCCGGGACAGATCTTCGCCTCCCCGCACAACCGGCAGATCTTCGAGGCCAGCCGCGCGGTCGCGGGCAGCGACGGCGTCCTTCACATCGTCAAGAACTACACAGGCGACCGGATCAACTTCGGCATCGCCGCCGAACGCCTCGCCCACGAGGACATCCGCTGCGCCCGCGTCCTCGTGGACGACGATCTCGCCACCGACTCCGCGGACATCGCCGTCGGACGGCGCGGCACCGGCGCCACCCTGATCGTCGAGAAGATCCTCGGCGCCGCCGCCGACGAGGGCCGCGGACTCGACGAACTGGCGGCCCTGGGCGCCGATCTGTCCGGCCGTACGCGCAGCCTCGCCGTCGCCACGGCCGCGCACACCGCGCCGGGCTCCGGCGTGCCCGCCTTCGAACTGCCCCGGGACGTGCTGGAGTTCGGCGTCGGCATCCACGGCGAACGGGCCGGCGGGACCGCCCCGCACCCGCCGCTCACCGAACTCGTCGCCCTCATGACCGACCGGCTGCTGGCCGCGCTGCCCCACGCCGGACTGCCCGGCACCGCGCACGGGGCGCCCGGCCGCCGCCGCGTACTGGCCCTGGTCAACGGGCTCGGCGGGGTCACCTCGCTGGAGCTGTACGGCGTCCGGCACGCGCTCGGCGGTGCGCTGAAGAACCGCGGGGTCACCCTGGACCGCTCGCTGACCGGCACGTTCGTCAGCGCGCTGGACATGCGGGGCTTCTCGCTCTCCCTGCTCGCGACCGACGACGAGACGCTGCGCCTCTGGGACGCCCCGGCCAGAACCGCCTCCTGGCCGCGCTGACCCGTCCCTTCCTTCCTTACTTCGTTCCCTCGTTTCTCCGCCTCCCCCGTCCCTCTTCTTCCTCCCGTCCCTTCTCTTCCTCCCGTCCCTCTTCTTTCGCTCGTCCCTCCTCTTTCCCTCGCTGACCAGAAGCAGGAGCCTTCTCCGCGATGTCATCCCAGAACCTGACTCCCGCCACAGCCCCCTCCACCCCCACCCCCAAGGGCCTCACCTACGAGGACACCATCGGCTGGCTCCGCCGCTTCGGCGCCGCCGCCAAGGCCGTCGAGGGCGAGCTGACGGCCCTGGACCAGCGGGCCGGGGACGGCGACTTCGGCGCCAACCTCGTCTCCGGCATGAACGGCGTACGGGACGCGCTCGACGCGCCGACGAGCGGGCCCCGCACCCCGGCGGCGCCGCTCGCCACCGCCGCCCAGGTCTTCCTCGACCACGTCGGCGGCACCAGCGGCCCGCTGTTCGGCCTGCTCTTCCAGGAACTGGCCGCCGCCGTGGCCGCCGCCGACGGCGCCCCCGGTACGGCGGAACTCGCGGCGGGCACGGCGGCGGGAGCGGCCGCCGTCCAGCGCGTCGGCGAGGCGGAGGTGGGGGACAAGACGATGGTCGACGCCCTGGTCCCCGCGGCCGAGGCGCTCGCCCGGGCACTCCTGGCGGACCCCACGGGCGGCGACCCGGTCGGCGCGCTCCACCACGCGGCGGTGGCCGCGCACCGCGGCGCCCGCGCCACCAGCGGCCTGCGCGCCCGCCGCGGACGCGCCAGCTACACGGGCGACCACTCCCGGGGCGTCCCGGACCCCGGAGCCCTGGCCGTGGCCCTGCTCTTCGCCTCGGCCTCGGCCCAGCCGACCACCCTGGACCAGCTCCCCGACGCCTGACCACCCCGGGTTCGCCGTCCGCCGGGTACCCGTTCCGCCCCCGTTCGCGGCGGTGTGCGATACCGCGTCCGCTGTACGGGGACGCCCCGGCGTACTACCCGAGGAGGTCACGGGTTCCGACCGGCGTCAGCGTGGAGGGCGGTGGGCGCCGATTAGGGTTCAAGGATGGAGACCCGAACCCCCCGCCGGTTCCGGCCGCGTGCCCACTGGCTCGCGGGACTGGCCGCCGCGGCCGTGCTCGTCGGAGCCGGCACCTGGACCGCCGTCGCCTCGGACGACGGCCCGGCCGTGCACCGCGAGGACCAGGTGCTGGACATGCCGGGCGCCCGGATCGACACCTCGTACTTCACCGCCGGCAGCGGCCGCAGACCAGCTGTGCTCGTCGGGCACGGCTTCGGCGGCAGCAAGAACGACGTACGCGCCCAGGCCGAGAAGCTGGCGCGGGACGGCTACGCGGTGCTGACCTGGTCGGCCCGCGGCTTCGGGAAGTCGACCGGTGAGATCGGGCTCAACGACCCCGACCACGAGGTCAAGGACGTCTCCCGGATGATCGACTGGCTCGCCGGACGCCCCGAGGTCGAACTCGACGCGAAGGGCGACCCCCGGGTCGGAGTGACCGGCGCCTCGTACGGCGGGGCCATTTCGCTCCTCGCCGCCGGGTACGACCGGCGCGTCGACGCGATCGCCCCGCAGATCACCTACTGGAATCTCGCCGACGCCCTCTTCCCCGACGGCGTCCTCAAGAAGCTCTGGGCCGGGATCTTCTTCTCCACCGGCGGCGGTTGCGCCGCCTTCGAGAAGGAGCTGTGCGAGATGTACGAACGGGTCGCCGTCTCCGGGAAGCCGGACGACGCCGCCCGCAAGCTGCTGGAGGAGCGCAGCCCCTCCGCCGTCGGGGACCGGATCGACGTACCCGCGCTGATCATGCAGGGCCAGACCGACTCCCTCTTCCCGCTCGGCCAGGCCGACGCCATGGCGAAGCGGATCAGCGCCAACGGCTCCCCCGTCGACGTCGACTGGCTGGCCGGCGGACACGACGGCGGCGACCCGGAGAGCGCCCGGGTCCAGAACCGGGTCTCCGCCTGGTTCGACCGCTATCTCAAGGACGACAAGGGTGCCGACACCGGGCCCGCCTTCCGCGTCAGCCGGACCGGAGGCGTGGACTCCACCGACGGCCGGGCCCAGTTGCGCGGCGCGAGCAGCGACCGCTACCCGGGCCTGGCGAACGACACCACCTCCGTCCCGCTGACCGGCGGCACGCAGAGCTTCACCAACCCGGCCGGCGCCAGCCCGCCCGCGATCTCGGCCGTGCCCGGAGTGGGGGGCGGACTCTCCCAGCTCACCTCGTTCGGCGTCGGACTCTCCCTCGACTTCCCCGGCCAGCACGCGCGCTTCGAATCCGCGCCGCTCGACCACTCGCTGCGGATCACCGGAGCGCCGACCGTCAAGGCCACCGTCACCTCCTCCACCGGCGAGGCCGTCCTCTTCTCCAAGGTGTACGACGTGGGCCCCGACGGCACCAGCCAGGTGCTGCCCTCCCAACTCGTCGCGCCCGTACGGGTCGAGAACGTCGCCGAGGGCCGGACGGTGGAGCTGAAGCTGCCCGCCGTGGACCACCGGGTCGTCCCCGGGCACCGGCTGCGGGTCGTGGTCGCCGCCACCGACCTCGGCTACGCCTCACCGGCCACGCCCGCCACGTACAAGATCGCCGTGAATGGCCCGCTGACCGTGCCGACCGTGCCGGAACTCACCGCCGGCTCCACCGCGCTGCCGTGGTGGATCTGGGGGCTGCCGCTCATCGGCGTACTGATCGCGGGCGCGCTGCTGCTCACGGCCCGCCGCCGCACCAGCGCGCCGGAGCCGGACGCGGCGCTCGCCGAGGTGCCGCTCCAGATCACCGATCTGTCGAAGCGGTACGCCAAGTCCAGTGACCGGTACGCGGTCCGGGACCTCTCCTTCCGGGTCGAGAAGGGCCAGGTCCTCGGTCTGCTCGGGCCGAACGGCGCCGGCAAGACCACCACGCTGCGCATGCTGATGGGGCTGATCACCCCGGACGCCGGGGAGATCCGGGTCTTCGGGCACGCGATCCGGCCGGGCGCCCAGGTGCTCTCCCGGGTCGGCTCGTTCGTCGAGGGCGCGGGCTTCCTGCCGCACCTGTCGGGACGCGAGAACCTGGAGCTGTACTGGCGGGCCACCGGCCGGCCCGCCGAGGACTCCCATATGGAGGAGGCCCTGGAGATCGCCGGGCTCGGGGACGCGCTGGCCCGTGCCGTACGCACCTACTCGCAGGGCATGCGGCAGCGGCTCGCCATCGCCCAGGCGATGCTCGGCATGCCGGACCTGCTGATCCTCGACGAGCCGACCAACGGGCTCGACCCGCCCCAGATCCGCGAGATGCGCGACGTGATGATCCGGTACGCGGCCGGCGGCAGGACCGTCATCGTCTCCAGCCATCTCCTCTCCGAGGTCGAGCAGTCCTGCACCCACCTCGTGGTCATGCACCGGGGACAGCTCGTCCAGGCCGGTCCGGTCGCGGAGATCACCGGCGCGGGCGAAGACCTGCTCGTCACCACCGCCGAACAGGTCCCGGCCCCGGTCGTCGACAAGATCGCCGCGCTGGCCGGCGTCGGCTCCGCCGTCCGCACGGACGACGGGCTGCTCGTACGGCTCGACGGCGCGTCCCCACAGGCGCTGGTCACCGAACTGGTCCGGCTGGACGTCCCGCTGACGGGTGTCGGTCCGCACCGCCGCCTGGAGGACGCGTTCCTCACCCTGATCTCGGGAGGCTCCGCATGAGCGCGCTGATCGAAACGGCCCCCGGCTACCGGGCCGGGCGCACGCTGCCCCTGCGGGTCGAGGCGCTGCGGCAGCTCAAGCGCCGGCGCACGCTGGCCATGGGGCTCATCCTGGGGCTCCTGCCCTTCGTGCTGATCGTGGCCTTCGCGGTCGGGGGCACCCCGGACGGCGGACGGGAAGGCCGGGTGACCCTGATGGACACCGCGACCGCCTCCGGCGCCAACTTCGCGGCGACCTGTCTCTTCGTCTCGGCGGGTTTCCTGCTGGTCGTGCCGGTCGCGCTGTTCCACGGGGACACGGTCGCCTCCGAGGCCAACTGGTCGTCGCTGCGCTATCTGCTCGCGGCGCCCGTGCCACGGTCGCGCCTGCTGTGGAGCAAGCTGGCCGTGGCGCTCGGGATGAGCGCCGCCGCGATGGTGCTGCTGCCGCTGGTCGCGCTGGTGGCGGGCACGGCGGCGTACGGCTGGGGCCCGCTGGAACTGCCGACGGGCGGCTCCCTCGCCACGGCGGACGCGCTGCCGAGGCTCGCGGTGGTCGTGGCGTTCATCTTCGTCTCCCAACTGGTCACGGCGGGGCTCGCCTTCTGGCTGTCGACCAAGACCGACGCCCCGCTGGGCGCGGTCGGCGGCGCGGTCGGTCTGACGATCGTCGGCAATGTGCTGGACGCCGTCACCGCGCTCGGCTCCTGGCGCGAGTTCCTGCCGGCGCACTGGCAGTTCGCTTGGGCGGACGCGCTGCAGCCGCAGTTGGAGTGGGGCGGCATGGTGAAGGGCGCGGCGGTCTCCTTCACCTATGCCGTGGTGCTCTTCGCGCTGGCCTTCCGGACCTTCTCCCGTAAGGACATCGTGTCGTAGGGGCCTTATGTGGGGAGGGGCCTTGTGCTGGAGGGCTTTTGCGTTGCGGGGCCTTGTGTCGCAGAGGCCTTGTGTCGTCAGGGCGCCGGGTCAGATCCACCCCCTTCGAGCCGCTTCCGCGCCCGCGCGGAAGCGGCTCGTCGTGCCGAGGGCGGCGAGCAGGTCGCCGACCCGGCGGCTGTACGTCCGGCTGGACATGCCCAGGCGGGTTGCCGCCGTCTCGTCCGTCAGCCCGGCGACCAGGGCCTCTAGCACCGGGCGGAGCGGCCCGGGCAGGACTCCGGGGGCGGGGAGCTCCGCCGACGGCAGTTCTTCGCCCGTCTCCCACCAGATCTCGTGCGTCCGGATCAGCGCCTGGACCACCACCGGATCCCGGATCAGCAGTAGCCCGTGGTAGTGGAGTTGGAGGTCGAGGGGGACCGCCGCGACCGAGCGGTCCACCAGGACCATCTTGAACGGGATGGAGTCCGTCTGCCGCGCCTCGCCGGGGAGGTGGCGGGGCAGGGGACACGGCAGACCGGCCAGCCCGTGCCGGGGAACGATCCGGCGGACCCCGACCGCCGGCCGGCCCCGGCCCCTGTCACCGGGGTCGGCGTCCGGCCAGGTCTGATCGCCCGCCGCGCGCACGCAGGCCCCGGCGAACTCCAGGAAGTGCTCCGGAATGCACTGGTCGGGACAGCTCCCGGGATCGTCGAAGACGAGCAGTTCGTGACGGGCCGAGCGGACCAGGGCGGTCAGGGTGGCCGTCACCTCCCGCACGCCACGGATCGGACGGCCGGGCGGATGAGGTGTGTCGCCCGGCTCCTCCCGCATCGCTCCCGCCGACAGCGTCGCCCTGTTGAGCACAGAACCAGAAACATCCGACACGGCTGACCACCCCCGCCATCCCCTCGGAGCCGTACGCCACTCCATGTACGCACACAATTGCGCACCGTGACAAGTGCAGTTCAGGGAGTGGCGAATCCATGCCAGAGGTTCAAAACGCGTCGACTTTTCGCCGGGTCGGTGATCGGCCCCCGCCGTCAGCCGAACTTCGCCACGTAGCGGCGCTGCCAGGGCGTCTCGACGGCGTGCCGGGAGTAATGCTCCCGTACGTACGCGACCGCCTCGGCCGGTGGTACCCCGTCGAGCACCGCGAGACAGGCCAGCGCCGTGCCCGTCCGCCCCCTGCCGCCACCGCAGGCGATCTCGACGCGCTCGTCACCGGCGCGGTCCAGCGCCTCGCGGAGCGCTTCCGCGGCGGCGTCGCGGTCGGTCGGCAGCCGGAAGTCGGGCCAGCGCAGCCAGCGGTTCTCCCAGGCCACGGTGGGCGGTCTGCGCCCCAGCAGATAGAGCGCGAACGTCGGCGGCGGGCCCGCGGGCAGCGGGTGGCGCAGCCCTCGGCCACGGATGAGCCTCCCCGAGGGGAGCCGCAGAATTCCGGGTGCTGTTGTGTCCCACGGTTTGTGCGGTGTCATCGTCACGCGCGCCAGGGTAGCCCCGTGATGTCCAGGTGTCCCGGTGGCGGAAGGGAGCGGTTCCTCAGGCGGCGTGGTCGGCGGCGGCCAGCAGCGTGGCGTACTGGATTCCGGCGAGTACCGCGATCGGGATCGGGGTGCCGATCACGGGTTCCGCCTCGTCCTCCCAGAGAGCGCGGGCCCGCTCCAGTTCCTGGTGGCAGCGGCGGACGACGGGGGTGGCGGTGCCCGCCGTCAGTTCGGCGCGGAGGGCCCTGAGCAGCATCCCGCCGAAGCGGAGACGGAAGCTGTGCACGGAGTGCCGGCAGGCGTACCGCTCGGCCGCGGTGGCGGGCCGTTCCTCCAGGGTGTCGGCGCGGGTGCTCTCCAGGGCGCCTAGTTTCGTCAACGACGGTACGAAGTCTTTCACGGCCCGGAGGAAGGGCGTGGGAATCGTCAACTCCGGTCCGGCGGTCTCCAGTACGCGGCCCAGCAGCTCGCCGGTGGCGCGCAATCCGTCCGCGCGCTCCCGTACGACCTCGGCGTAGCTCTCGTCCACGGGGGTGTTGTCGTCCGCGTCGGGGTGGGACCAGTGCGGGACCTCGGCGGCGAAGTAGAAGGTGCCGTACGGCTCGGTGTACGCGGCGCTGGAGGCGCCCGAGATCTCCGCGGCCGGATCGGCGCCGAGCCCTTCGAGGTAGTCGTAGGCGTCGCGCATGTCGATGACGCCGTACACGGAGGGCGCGTACCGGGGAGTGTGCGGGGCCTCGGGTTCGCCGGTGGCGAGCGGGATCCCGGCGGCTGCGGGGACGGCCTCCAGCAGGCCGTACAGCTCGGGCGCGGGACGGTTGACGTAGTAGTAGACGCCGCCCGCCTCACAGTTGTGCAGGGTGGTGAGGAAGCGGGGCTCGGTGGCGTCCAGCAGCCGCATCAGGGCGAGGGTTTCGGGCAGGACGCGGTCGAAGTAGGCGTCGCGGTAGGCGAACGGGAAGGTCCACTCGACCTGCTCGTCGCCCGCCGGGCGGTAGAAGTGGCGCCCGTACCGCCGATGGTCGGCCGGGGCGGCGAACCAGCCCTCGTTCAGCCGGGCTCCGTCCGGGTCGATACAGGGCACGATGTGCCACGCGCCGCCGAAGTGCGCGCGCAGCGCGGCGTCCTCGCAGAGGGTGGTCGCGAGGTGGAGCGCGGTCACCGCGCCGACGGGCTCGTTGGGATGCACGCCGCCGACGACCACGAACTGCGGTACGGGTCCGGTGGCGTCGTCCTCCGTACGCTCCGTGCCGGGCGTCACCGTGAAGCAGGGCAGCGGCTCGCCCAGCCGGGAGGTGCCGATCCGGCGCTCCGTGAGCAGGCCGGGGTGGCGTGCCGCCAGCGCCCGGAAGGACGCCAGGAGTTCGTCCACGCCCGGGTAGGTGTCCGTCGCGGGGACGGTCGCCGCGCGCCGGATCCACTCCTCGGCGGAGCCGCCGGCTGCCGCGGACGGCGTGGAGGGGGTGGGCGGCGTGGACGGCTGTGAGGTCGCGGTGGCCATGTGGGTGCCGTTCTCCAGGGGTGAGCGGGCGGGATAACGTGACGACACAAAGTCACGAAAGTTTAGCCTGAGATGAATTTTGACGGGGAGGCTCGATGCCGGGCGACACCCCCGGCCGCCTGGACGGCTGGGACCGCGAGGCGTTCGTCGAGGAGATGGGGCTGCTCTGGGAGGCGGCCGGGAGCGGCCGGATGGACGGCCGGATCCTCGGGTATCTGCTGATCACGGACATCCCCTACGTGTCGTCGGGGAAGCTGGCCGAGGCCCTGAAGGTCAGCGCCGGCTCCGTCTCCCTGGCGACGCGCCGGCTGGTCGAGGCGGGCTTCCTCAAGCGGCACGCCGTGCCAGGAGAGCGCAGCCGCTACTTCCGCGTGGACGACGACGTGTGGGGCAGCTTCCTCGCGGGCGAGCGGCGCTATCTGGACCGGCAGCACCAACTCGCCGAGCAGGCGCTGGAGCTGCTGGGCCCGGAGGAGGAGGCGCCCCGGCGGCGGCTGCGGAACATGCGCGACTACATGAGCTGGGTGCGCGGCGGCCACCAGGATCTGCTGGCCCGCTGGCGGGAGTACCAGCGGCGGTCGGACGCGGACGAGGCCGGCGCCGCGCCCGCCGAGGAGTGGCCCGAGGAGGCGCCCGAGCAGCGGCGTCCGTCGACGAGGCTGAGCCCGGTGCTGGCGCGGCAGCTCGTACCGGACGCGCTCTGGGCGTACGCCGAACCGCTGTTGACGGCGCCCGGGGGTGTGGCGTCCACGGCGGAGCAGGGCGAGCGCACCGTTCTCACCGCCGTCGTCTACGTTCTGACCTCGGGCTGCGGCTGGCAGCAGCTCCCCGCGCAGTTCGGCACCTCGTCCGCGACCGCGCACCGCCGCTTCACCGCGTGGAGCGACGCGGACCTCTGGCGGCGCTGGCTCACCGTCGTGACCGGGGCACCCACCGGGGCGCTCGACGCGTCGGCCGCCGCCTGGTGCGCGGAGATCGTCCGGGCTGCGGGCGGGCGCCGGCAGACGAAGACCGTTTCCCGATGAGCGGAAACGGTTGAACGCCCGGCCGCCTCCGTGCGTATCCAGGGGGAAGGTGTCGTCCACATTCGACGGCTGTTGCGCGACGGCACGGAGGAAAGGTGGGGTCACGCATGCAGGTGCTGCTCGTCGAGGACGATGTCTCGATCGCCGAACCACTGGTGGACGGGTTGGCGCGGTACGGATTTACGGTGCACTGGGTCTGCACCGGCGACGCGGCTCTGGACGCCCCGCGCGGTGACATGGTCCTGCTCGATCTGGGGCTGCCCGACATGGACGGCATCGACGTGTGCCGTGAACTGCGGCAGGACTCCGATGTGCCGATCATCATGCTCACGGCCCGGGGCACGGAGGCGGACCGGGTGGTCGGGCTCGAACTCGGCGCGGACGACTACCTGGCGAAACCGTTCAGCCTGCGCGAACTGGTGGCCCGGATCAGGGCGGTGACCCGGCGCTCCCGGATGGCGGCGGCGCCCGCGCGCCACGCGGTCCCCGCCGCGATCCCCACCGCCGTCTCCGCCGGTCACGCCCTTCCGGCCGGTCACGGGGTTCGCGCCGGTCACACGGTTCGGGCCCGTCACGCCGCCCCTGCCGGTCACGCGGTGCCGGCCGGTGTCTCCGCCTCCGGCGGCGCCGGTGGAGGCGCCGCCGCGCGGCCCGCGCTCGTCACGGCGATGCCCGAGACGCCCGGCATGCGCGGGGCGTCCGGCGCCGCGCCGCAGATCGTCGGCGACCTCCGGATCGACCGGCGGACCCGCCAGGTCCATGTGGCGGGCCGGCCCGTCAACCTCGCGCCCAAGGAGTTCGACGTGCTCGCCCTCCTCGCCGAGGACCCCGGCGCCGTGTGCTCACGGCAGCAGATCCTCGGGACCGTGTGGGACCCGAACTTCTACGGCCCGACCAAGACCCTGGACGTGCACATCGCGGCGCTGCGCCGCAAGCTCGGGGACGCCCGCCGCATCGAGACCCTCCGCTGCGTGGGGTTCCGGCTGGTGGTCGCGCCCGGGTACGAGACCCGGGCGGACAAGGTGTCCTGAGGGCGGCTCAGCCCTTCGACGACGCGTCGGCGCCACGGCTCGCGGCGCCACGGCTCGCGGCAGTGCGGCTCGCGGAGGTGCGGCATTCCTCCAGCATGTGGAGCAACCCCCGCACCTCGGCGAGTTCGGCCGGGTCGAGATCGGCCAGGACCGTCTCCTCGCCCGCCGTCGCGGCGCGGGCGACCTCCCGGCCGCGGGGCCCGTGGACGGCCGTACCGCCGCCGCAGGGGCGGTACGGCGGGCCGCCCACCGGATTGCCGAACACCGCGTACACCGTGTTCTCCAGCGCGCGGGCGGCGAGGTAGACGGCCGCCCGGTACTCGTTGCCGGCCGCGAACGCGCTGGGGCAGAGATAGACATGGGCCCCGGCCAGGGCGGCGGCGCGCCCGTGCTCGGGGAAGGACATGTCGTAACAGACGCCGAGCCCCAGCCGCCAGCCGTCGACGGTGACGGCCGCGCCGCGTTCCCCGGCGGAGAAGAGGGCGCGTTCGTCGGCGTGCCAGAGGTGCTGCTTGTCGTAGGCGACGGCAGGAGCGCCGGAAGGGCCGCACGCCACCACCGAGTTGGTCAGCGCGCCGTCCGCGCCGCGCACCGCCGCGCCGGTCAGTACGGTCACCGAGTGGGCGGCGGCGGCCTCGGCGAGCGGGTCGAGGCGGGGGTCGGCGACCGTACGGCCGGGGTCCGCGCGTACCGCGTACCGGTCGGGCGCGGCGGTGAGCGCGGGCAGGTCGTACCCGCAGAGGTGCAGCTCGGGCAGGACGACCACCCGGGCACCCTGGTCGGCGGCGCGCACCGTCAGGGCGGCGGCGCGGCGCGCGTTGGCGGCCACGTCGCCGGAGACGGCCTCGGTCTGCGCCACCGCCACCCGGAGCGGTGCGGCGGGCAGGGGCAGGGGCGGCAGCACGGGCGGCAGGGGGGTGCTCATACGGGGGCTCCGGATGATGTCGGCACCCCGGTGATGTCGGCGTATCCGGCCTTGGCGCCGTCACGTTCGACCAGCACGCGGCAGCCCCGCAGCCGCTCCGCCGGCAGCCGGTGCGAGACCGGCACCGGCAGGTCGACGAGGAAGTCGCCGTACGCGGCCGGGGGATGCTCGCCGAGCGGTACGGTCCCGCCGTCGGCGGTCAGCAGGGTCACCCGCCACCGGGCCTCCCCGGCGGAGCGGCCGGTCGCCGCCGGTCCGGTGGCGACCGGCCCGGTGGCGGCGATGCGCAGCAGCCCGTCGGGCAGCAACTGCGCGGTGGTGACGACGGCGGTACGCCGTACGGGATCGCCGAGCGTGTGCATCGCTCCGTGCTTGACCAGCGGCCGGGGCGTCCCGCCAGCCCCGCCAGCCCCGCCCGGCCCGGCCGGGGCGCGCGGCGCGCTCGTGGGCAGGTGCGCGGCCACGACCTCGCCCGCGTACAGCGTGTGCACGGGAAAGCGGACCGTCTGGCGGAGCACGCACTCGACCGCGACCACACCGCCGGTGACCCACGGTGTGCCGGTCGCGGCCGGCTCGCCGAACGTGATCAGCTCGCTGCCGGTCTTGTCGATGTCGGCCAGGGAGAAACTCCCGGCGAAGTCGGCCAGTTCCGCCTGGTCCTCGGCGCAGAGCGTCAGCGAGAACTCGCCGGCGGCGGCGATCAGCGCCCCGGTGGCCGAACGGGGGCCGAGCACGACGGCCGCGTACAGGGGAGCCTTGTTGACGAAGTAGGACCACTCCGCCGACATCACGTTCGTGGCCGAGCCGTGCCGTACGGAGACCAGGCCCACGGTGCTGGTCAGTTTCTTCCACAACTGGTCGGGAATGGCGGGAATGGCAGGCGTCATGGGATTGCGGGAGTCCTCACGTCGGTCCATCGGTACATCGATATGTCGGTCCATCGGTCCATCGATCCATCGGTCCGTTGCGTGCCGATGGTCATGACGACGGGCGGGTGCCGGTGGCGAGCCGGAAGCCGACCGGGTAGAGCGGGCTGGGGAACGCGCCGTGCCGGCGCCGGGTCCGCGCGAGATCGCCGAAGCGCGAGAAACTGCCTCCCCGGGCGACCCGGTACGCCGCCGGAGCCTCTTCCGTAACGGTGGACCCGTCCGTACCGGTGAGGTCGTCCGCGACGAACGAACCGCCCCGGTAGGGCCGGTAGTCGTCCGCGACGAACTCCTCGACGTTCCCGCCCATGTCGGACACGCCGAACGGCGACCGGCCCGCCGGGAAGGCGCCGACCGGGGTCGTGGTGTGGACACCGGCCTCCCGGGTGTTGGCGGCGTCCGGGTCGAACGTGTCGCCCCAGGGGAACTCAAGCCCCTGCGGCCCCTTCGCCGCGTACTCCCACTCGGCCTCGCCGGGCAGCCGCCAGGGATGACCCGTGCGCTCCGACAGCCAGGCCGCGTACGCGTCGGCGTCCTCGGGGCGTACACCGGCGACGGGGTGGTTGGCCCGGTCGTACGGATAGGCGCCCAGGTACCAGGTGGTCGGCCGGGCGGGACGGCGCGTGTCCGCCAGGAAGTGCCGGTACTCCGCGTTGGTGACGGGATAGGCGCAGATCCAGTAGTCGGCCACGACGACCTGCTCCACGGGCGTCTCCTTCTCGATCCACGCCCTCTCGACGCCCACGTGCGCCCATCTGTCCACCACCGCCCGGACGGCCCGTGGCGGCAGCCCGACGTGTACGGTGCCGCCCGGCACGGCGCGGGTGGCGGGCGTCCCGCCCGTACGGACCCGGGGGTCGCCGAGAAGCGCGAGCAGCCCGCCGGCGGCGAGGCGCACCGCGAGCGGCTCGGCCGGATCCTCGACGGCGGCGGCCAGTCCGGCGGGGGCGAGGGCGCGCAGCCGGTCGACGGCGTCCGGGCCGGGGCGCAGCAGGCGCGGGTCGGCGAGGGCGGCGTGGTGGGCGAAGTGCGGCGAGGCAGAAGTGCGAGGCGTGGCGGTGTCCGGTGGAGTCATGCCCGTACCCCGCCCTGCGCCGTGCCGTGCCGTACCTCGTCCGCGCACGAGCCGTCCCCGGCACCCGATCCCGCACCGTCGTCGGCGCCGAACGCCAGCGTGTGGCCTGCGGTGCGCGCCTTCGCCGTGAGGTAGGCCGCGTTGTCGTCGGTGAGGTGCAGGCCGGTCGGCACCGCGGCGGTGACGTCGATGCCGTGGTTCCGCAACTGCCGCACCTTGTCGGGATTGTTGGTGAGCAGCCGGATCCGGCGCAGGCCGAGTGCCCGCAGCATCCCGGCGGCCACCCCGTAGTCGCGCTCGTCGGCGCCACGGCCGAGGAGCCGGTTGGCCTGGTAGGTGTCGGTGCGCGCGTTCTGGAGCAGATAGGCGTCCAGCTTGTTGTAGAGACCGATCCCGCGCCCCTCCTGACGGAGGTAGAGCACGGCACCGCCGTGGTCGGCGAGCAGGCCCAGCGCCTCGTCGAGCTGGGGGCCGCAGTCGCAGCGCGTGGAGCCGAGGACGTCTCCGGTGAGGCATTCGCTGTGCAGCCGTACCAGCGGGACGCTCCCGTCCCGTGGCGGTACGAAACAGGCCAGGTGCTCCCCGGCGTCCGGCAGACCCTGGAAGGTGACGAGTTCGGCGCGCAGGCCGCGGACCCGGCCGAGGGTGACCGGGACGCGCGCCCGTACCCGGGTGCCGCTTCCCGTACTCAACTCGCCACCTGCCCGTACTCCAGGGCGTCGACGTGCTCGTCGACGTGCTCGTCGCCGGCGGCCCGGTCGGCCGCCCCGGCCCGCTCGATCACCTCGTCGACCTGCCACGACCGCAGCTCACGTACCGGAGCGTCCCGCCGCTCCCGTCCCACCAGCAGCAGCCGCCCGTCCCAGCCCGCGACCACCATCCGGTCCGCATCCCACGGGGTCATGCAGGAGAGGCCCTGCCGGAACGTGCTGACGAGGCGGCCCGAGGCGAGCGTGCCGACGCTGTCCCGCCAGTCGACCTCCCAGGCGTAGAGGCCGAAGTCGTACGAACCGGCGAGGACGACCGGCGCGTCGGGATCGCCGAGCAGGCCGACGCACTTGACGGACTCGTCGGGTCCGAGCAGGGTCTGTACGTTCGCGACCCGCCGGCCGCCCGTGCCCGGCGGCGCCAGAAGGCCGACCTTCACCGTGTGGTCCCGGGACGCGGACGCGACCACCCGGTCGCCCAGCCCGGCCACCGCGTTGACCAGGTTCCCGTGCTGCCAGAGCGTGGCCCGGTCGTCCAGGGGCCCGGCCACGACCGTACGGTCCGTGGCCGCCGACAGGAAACCGCCGGCGAACGCGGACAGCGACTTCACCGACCCCGCGTGCGGCGCGCCCCGCTCCACCTCGGCGAGGGTCTCCGGGTCGAGGGCGATCAGTTCGCCGTTGTACGTACCGGCGACGAGCCGGTCCCCGACGAGGGCGAGCGAGGGCACGGGCGCGCCGAGCGGCGCGCTGACGGTCGGCTCACCGCCGTCGGGGCGTACGGAACGGCGTACGACCTGGCCCCCGTACGTACCGGCGTAGAAGATGCCGTCCCGGCCCGCGGCGAGCGACAGGACCGGGCTGTCCGACACGGGCAGCAGCCGGGCGCCGGAGGGAGCGCCCACGCCCACGCCCACGTCCGCGTCCGCGTCCATGTCCGCGTCCGCGTCCGCGTCCAGGACGAGGACGCTTCCCGAGTCGCACCCGGCGAGGAGCCGCCTTCCGGGGATCCGGTCGGCGAGGCGCCCGTCGCTGAGGACCGCGAGCGCGTTGACGCCGTGGCCGGGCCGCCGCGGGGCGGAGAGTTCGGCCCCGGTCGCGAAGTCCAACAGGTGGGGAGCGTTCCAGAAGCTGCCTGCGGCGATGAGCCCGTGGGCCGCGGCCACCGAGCGCGGCCACAGGCGCGCGTCGTGCGTCCGGCGGATCGGTTCGCCGCTGATGTCGATGTGGTGCAGGGAGCCGTCGTACGCGCCCACGACGATCGAGTTGTCGTCGTCCGCCCAGGCGACGGAGCGCGCCGCGGAGGTGGAGACGTTGATCGTGCGCAGACAGTCCAGCTCCGGCGTCAGCAGGTTGACGACCCCGTCGTCGCGGGCGACGGCCAGCAGCTTCCCGGAGTGCGACCAGGCGCACCCCTCGACGGACGACGCGTAGTGCCGCATCTCCGCGGTGGCCGGGCGGCCGGGGTCGCCGACGGCGACCATGCCGTCCTCGCCGACGGTGGCCACCAGCCCCTCGCAGCTCACCGAGACCATCATGCAGTGGGCCGCGTGTGCGCCGATCTCGGCGAGGAGGGCACCGGTCGGCGTGTCCCACATGGTCGCGCGGCCGTCCTCCGACACGCAGATGAGGCGCCGGCCGTCCGGCATCCAGGCCACCGAGTTGATGTCGTCGGTGTGCCGGGCGAGGACGGTGACGAGGCGGTGCTGCCCGTGCTCGGGGATCCGCCACACCCCGACGGTCTTGTCGGCGGACGCCGTCGCCAGCAGGGTGGGCGCGGTCGGACTCCACGCGGCGGCGTTGACGAGGCGGCGGTGGCGCAGCCGCGTCAGCGGGACGGGGCTCGCCGGCTCGCTGGTGTCCCAGACCAGCACGGTTCCGTCGTACGAGCAGCTCGCGAGGCGCTTGCCGTCCGGCCGGAAGGCGACATGGGTGATCGGGGCGGCGTGGCCCAGCGGGTCGGGCTTCAGATCGATCGTGCGCATGGGGCTTCCCTCTCCGGGCGGTCGGTCGCTGGGGGCGTCGGGCGAATGGTCGTCAAAGGGGCCGTCGAGGCGGCGGCCGAAGGAGCCGGCAAAGCGGTCGCCAGGAGGGCCGCCAAAGGAGCCGGCAAAGCGGTCCTCAAGAGGACCGTCACCGGTCGTGGATCCGCAGGTCGATGGCGGCGGGCCGGCGCGGTAGCCAGTGGTCCCGCACCTTGACGAGCCGGACCTTCTTCGGGCGGCGCTCGATCCGGTAGAGCGACAGCAGCCCCGTACGGCAGCCGACGAGGAGGTACGGGGTGCCGTCGGCGCCGTGCAGCAGCGAGAGCGCCTTGGGGTAGTCGGGCAGGTCCTCGAAGAGGCCGAGGAAGCTCCCGGTGGTGTAGTCGTAGGCGGCGAGCTGCATGCCGTACGAACTGGCGATCACCAGACCGTCGCCGATGACGGCGTTCTCGACGGTGTTGGAGAGCAGCTTCAGCCAGCGGGCCACCACGCCCTCGCCGACGACGAGTTCCTTCACCCCGCCGTCGCCGGTGAGGTAGGCCCGGCCGCTCTGGATCCAGAGGCGCTTGGGGTACTCGCCCTGGTCGAACCGCCACCGTACGGACGCGTCCGCCCGGTCGAGTACGACGATCACACCGTTCCTGGTGACCAGGAGGCGGTCGCCGTCCGGCAGGTAGACCGCCGCCCAGACCGGCAGTCCGTCGACGGTGAAGGTGTCCAGCCGCCGTCCGTCCGCGGTGTCCAGCTCGACGGCGCCCGTGTTGGTGGCGACGAGGGCCCGCGCGCCGTCCGGGCTGACCGCGACCGTGTGGGGGAGGGCGGGCAGCTCCACGCTCCACCGGAGCACCGGGTCCGGCCCGCCGTGGTCGGTCCGGTCGGTCCGGTCGGTACGGAAGGCACGGTGGTCGCGGGTGATACCGACCCAGCCGGACCTCCCCGCGGACCGTACGGGGGCCACCCGGCGGGTGAACCCGAAGCCGGTGGTGTGCTCCGCCACCACGTGGGTCATCGGCCCCGCCACCGAGTCCTGTACGCGGACGACGGTGACGCCCGTGTCGGTGGCGCAGTACAGGGTGCCGGGGTCCTCCGGCGACGGCTGGATGTCCCACACGGCCTGCCGGGGGAAGCCCATGGCCCGTACGAAGGTGCCGTCGGCGTCGAGCTGGACGATCTCGCCGTCCTGGCACAGCACGTACACCTGGCCGTCGGGGTCGACGGTCAGATCGGAGAGCTGGTGCGAGAACCCGGTCACGGTACGGGTGATGCGCAGGGCGCGGTCCGTGTTGTCGAAGATGTGGAGTTCGCCGTCGAAGCCGCCCGCATAGGCCCGCAGATGGTCGGGGGAGAAGGTGACGAACTCGACGTCGTCGCGGGCGAAGAGGCACTCGTCCTCCTTCTCGCCCGACGCGCCGACGACCACGACCCCGTTGGCGATGTCCGCGTTCTCGCCCGCGCCGAAGTCCTGGGTGGCCCAGAACCGGTCGTGGCGGGCGTCGTAGCGGACCCGGTGGATGTTGCCGTCGTCCAGCTTCACCCGGTCGGGGAAGTCGGCGTCCCCATCGAACGAACCGAACCGGAGGTTGCCCTTCTTGTCGGAGACGGCGTGCAGAGTGGGATGGTCGGTGCAGGCCCACTCCATGGGGCTGGTGCCGCAGATGTTGGGGCGGATCTCCAGCACCTCGAACGTGTGCAGATCCACCACGAGCATCTGCCGGTGGTAGCCGCTGCTGACGAAGACCTTGCCCTTCCAGATGCCGATGCCCCGCGAACTGACGGGAGACGGGCGCTCGTTGGGGAGGAGCAGGGCCGGGTCGCAGACGGTCGCGGGGTCGAGCCGGTCCACGAGCTCCAGCGTGTCGAGCGACCACCGGAACAGCGCGCCCATCCGGTCCTTGCCGATGACCCAGCCGTCGGCGACGGCCAGTCCGTAGAGCGGCCTGCCCTGGGGGACGAAGGGGGACGACCTGACGACCCGCAACCGCGCGTCGAGCAGATGGACCCGCCCGTGGGTGTCGGAGGCGAGAAGGCCCGTGCCGTCCACGTGCACGATCCTGACGATGCGGTCTGTCGGCTTCACGATGACGTTTCCCTGTGTCGGGGGCTGGTGCCGCGACCGGCAATGTCTGCCCGACGGGGCAAAGCTTGCCGGGAGGGGCACTACGGTGCGACGGACCCGGCCGGCGGACGGTGGGGACTGTGCCGCCGGCCGGGGTATGTGCGCCGCTTTCCTGCCCTTGCCTTTCCTGCCTGCCCTTTCCTGTTGTCCGGCCTACTTGTTGGGCTCTACGCCCTCGCGGCCTCCGTCGTCGTCATCGTCGTCGTCATCGCTGTCGTCGCCGTCCGTGCACGAGTCGTCATCGTCGAAGGTGCTGCCACCGACGATGGCGGGATCGGCGGCGGTCTCCTCGACGACGCGGGTCAGGGCGTCCACCTGGGCCCCGCGTGTCCCCGTCCCGTTGACGAAGACGACCTTCCAGACGGCGCGCCCGTCCTCCTCCTCCAGCCCGACCCCGGTGACGCGCCCGCCTCCCACTACCCGCAGCACAAGGTCCGCGGCCTGGGCGGCGTTCGTCACCTGGGGAGCCGCGGCCTGCCCGGCGGCCTCTCCCTGCGCCCCGCCCGACCGCAGCGTCCGGCTCTCACCGGCCTGCCCGCTCTGCGCGGCACTTCCGGGACCACCGGACCCGGCGACCTCCTCGCCCGCGACGGCCAGCCCCGTACCACCGATCGCCAGACCACCGAGGGCGACCACAGCAACTAAGGATTTCCGCATGATGCCTGTACCTCCTGCGTATCGGGTGCTCCCGACCGGTATAGGAGGCGCCGGAACCCCTTGACCAGGGCATTGTCCGAGTCTTGTCCGCCTGCTGTCGGATTCCTGCCCGGGCCTTCACCTTGGGCGGTGCCGGCTCAGTCCGCGCGCAGGCGCTGCCCGAGCGTGCGCACCACCGCCGCGGCCAGGACGGCCTGGCCGCGACTGTTCGGGACGAGGCCGTCGGCGCTCCACACCTCTTCGCCCGCCGCCGGATGCCGGTCGGACAGGTCCACGTGCAGGGACCCGTGCCGCAGGGCCAGGGTCGCGCAGGCCTCCGACTGGGCGCGCTGACGGGTCCGCAGCACCTTCTCGCCGAGCAGCCGCGCGCCGGGCGACCGGGTCAGGTCGAAGGGGGTCACCAGCATGACGTCGTAACCGTGTTCGCGCAGCGGAGCGACGACGCGGACCACCTCGGTCCGGAGCGCGTCCGGGTCGAACGCCGGACGGAGCACGTCATGGCCGGCCAGGTGGACCACCGCCAGATCGCCGCCGAACGCGAGCGCACGCGGCAACTGCCGGGAGCGGACCGCGGCGGCGCTCTGCTCCCGGGCGCCGAGCAGGCTGAGGCAGGCGAGCGAGGGGTGCACCACGCGCAGGGCGTCCGCGACGCGGTCGTACCAGGGTGTGCGGTCGTAGCCGGGGACCCGCTCCACGCGCCGGGGCGCCCTGCCGTCGCCGAGCACCACGATCCGGCGCCGGCGCAGACCGCCCAGCAGCCGGGCGGCCTCACCGTCGCTCAGACAACCGGGGTCGTTCGCCTCGCTGTCGGCGGCCGCGGGCGGTTCGGACACGAGCTCTCTCCTGTCTACAACTCCACAACTCCACAGCTCTACAGCTCTACAGCCCTACAGCGGGATGCGTGGCGATCTCAGGCCCGTCTCAGCGAAATGTCAGGCCGGACCGGCAGAATCATCAGCACGGCGGGACGGTCCGAGACCCCCTCCCACCGTGAGGAGAGGTACCCGAAGCGGCCCAACGGGGTTCCGAGGCGACTCGGACCGGGCGAAAGCCCTCGCAGGTTCGAATCCTGCCCTCTCCGCACCACGCGGTGGTCAGGCGTTCTTCCGCCACACCAGGACCGCCGCCACCGCCAGCAGCGCGAACGCCGCGATGTCGATACGGGCCACGCGCATCGTCGCGTCGTTGAGCCCCGGCGTGGAGTAGGCGAGCAGCAGGAACGTCCCCATGCTGACCGCGCCGGCCGAGAGGGCGGGCACCCGGAGCGATGTGAGGAACGCCGCGCAGAGCAGGCCCATTCCGACGAGCCCCAGCAGCACCGCGCGGTGCCTCAGCAGCACCGTCAGATCAGCGGAGTCGGGGCCGGCGACGGACACCCCGTACGCCGTCGTGATCTGCGACGGGGCGAGCGCGACGAAGCCCGGCAGCAGGTTGATCGCACCGACGACGACGAAGAGCGCGGTGGTGAGTCGGGCGGTCCACATGTCTTGTTCCGTTCATGGCGATGAGAGGTGGGGAGGTGTGGAAGGGGAGAGCGCGGACAGTGCTTCACCGCGTACGGCGGGCCGCCCGGTCCAGGCCGCTCAGATGGGCCCGCAGGAGCCCCCTGGCCGGGCGCGCGGTGAGCGGGGCCCAAGGGGCCCGGTCGCGGTGCCAGGGGTGGGCGGCCGGGCTCCGGGCCGCCGTACGGTCGGCCACGAGGGACTCCGCGACGTGCGCGCCGTGGGCCACCGACATGGCCAGGCCGTGGCCGCAGCAGCCGCCGATGTACCAGAGATCCGGGTGGCCCCCCACGTGCCCGACCACCGGAAGGTCGTCCAGCGTCATGCCGATCTGCCCCGACCAGCGGTGACGGACCGGTACCTCGGCCAGGCCGGGATGCAGCAGCCGCAGCCGCTCCTCCAGCAGTCGCCATGTGGCGGTGCGCAGCGCGGCGGCCCGGCCGGGGCTCAGCCCGGGCAGGTGGAGGGCCCGGCCGCCGCCCACCACCAGGCGTCCGTCGTCCGTGAGGCGGAAGTACGGGGCCAGGGGCACGCTGTCGACGACGGCGGTCCCGGTGGCGCCGCCCAGCGCCGCGCGGATCTCGGCGCCGAGCGGGCCGGTGGCGACGGCGTGCACCTGGAGGGGCAGGACCGTGCCGACGGGCAGTCCGAGCTCCCCCGCCGCCGCGTTGACGGCCAGGACTGCCTTACGGGCCCGGAGCGTGCCGCTGGGGAAGAGCAGCTCGGTGGAGGCATGGGCGCCGCGGCCGGGGCGCAGGCCGCGCAGCGGGCTGCCGTCGTGGAAGCGGACGCCCTTCGCGGCACAGGCGGCGGCCAGCGCACCGCTGAGCGCGGCGGGGTCGAGGGTGGCGGCCGAGCGGTGGAGCAGGCCCGCGTGGTACGGCACGTCGACGCGTTCGCGGATGGCGGCGGCGGACAGCACCGGCACGTCCAGGCCGAGCGCCCGGTAGGTCTCCGCCTGCCGGGCGAGGGAGGCGAGGCCGGCCGCGCCGCGGGTCGCCACGATCTGCTCCCCGGTGCGCAGCCCGCACGGCGCGCCCAACTCCTCGGTGAGCGCGATCACCCGCTCCACGGCGGTGACGGAGGCCAGATACATGCGTCGCGCCCTGGACGGACCGAAGCGGCGGGCCGCCCGGTCGACGGCCGGCCCGATCCGGGGCCCGAGGAGCCCGGTGCCCCGGCCGCTGGCGCCGGCCGCCGGATGCCGGGCGTCCACGACGACGACGTCCAGCGAGGGATCGCGCTCGACCAGGTGGTACGCGGTGGACAGGCCGGCCAGACCGGCGCCGACCACCGCGACGTCGGCGGTGAGCCCGCCGGCGATCCGCGCGGCGGACGCGATGGGCGCGGCGGGCGCGGTGCCGGTCGCGCCGCGGCGGGTGGTTCCGTGCTGGGCGGACGCCCAGCACGGCTCCCCGTCCGCCGGGAAATCCGGGGCCGTCATCGCGCCGCCCCTTCCGCCAGGGCGTGGAATCCGCGGTCGTGCCAGATCAGGGGGCGCCCGGTGGCCAGGTGCAGGGCGGCGACCCGCCCGACGACCAGGCAGTGGTCGCCGTACGCGCGCACCTCCTCCGTCACACAGATCGACCAGGCGAAGGTGTCCGCGAGCACGGGGACGCCGAGCACGTCCTCGTACGATTCGGCGGCGAAGCGCTCGGCGGGGGTGGCGGTGGAGAACAGCCGTGCCCGGCCGCGCTGTTCCTCGGTCAGCAGATGCACCGCGAAGGCGGAACCCGGCTCGATCGCGGCGAGCGTGCGCGAGGAGTGGGAGAGGCAGACGAGCAGCAGCGGCGGGTCGGCCGAGAGCGAGGTGACGGTCGAGACGGTCGTCCCCACCGGCCCGTCGTCCGAGGGCGCCGTGACCACGGCGGTACCGGAGGCGAGGCGGGCGTAGAAGTCCAGGCAGAGAGCGGCGCCGGGAACGGACATCCGGTCCGCTTCCGGCCCGCCGGGGCGCGCGTCGGCTATGACGTGCGGCATGTTGGGGCTCCTTCTGTCCGGGCTGGGGTTCTCTGTGCGGTGGGCCGGCGCGATCTGCCGTGCCGGGCCGGCACGATCAGCGATGCCGCAGCGGCGCAGCGGCGGTGCCGCGGGCCGACGCGATCGGCGGTGCCGCGGACCGCCGTATCAGCGGTCCCGGGCCGGCGGAGTCAGCGGTGCCGCGGGCCGGCACGATCAGCGGTGCCGGGCCGGCAAACGACCGGCGGTCCCGCGACCCGCGCGTCAGCGCCCCGATTCCAGGGCGTCGCGCAGCGCGACAAGGGTGGTGCGCATGGTCGCCCGGTTGCGGGCCCTGCGCCGCCCGACGCCGGTCACCAGCGGCGTGACGGCGGTGAGCGCCATGCCGAGCGGGCCGGCCCGGTGGTCCCGCCACTCCTCCCGCACCTCGCACCCCTCGGGCAGCGGCGAGAAACGGTACGTCCAGCCCGCCACCCGGATGCCGAGGAAGCTCACGTGGAACGAGAAGACGCGGCCGGGTTCGGCCTCGACCACCCGGCACAGGGTGGGCCACGGCAGCCAGCGGGCACGGTTGCGGCCGACGAACCGCATGCCCCTCCTGGCAGGGCCGCCCCGGCCGATGATCCACGCGCCACGGCACTCGGGGCTCCACTCGCCCATCCGCGCCACATCGCTGACGGCCGCGTAGGCGGCCTCCGGCGGTACGCGGATGACGATGCTCTCGGACATGTGTGAGGGGGTGTCGGGTTCCCCCTGCGCAGGGGCGGTCCGGTGGTCGGTCACTCGGAGGACTTCCTTTCGCTCACGCGCGGATCGGGATGCCGTGCTCGCGGTCGTCGGTCAGGATCTCCATCAGGGCGCGGTTGCTCGTCGTGAGCCGCTGGATCGTGCGCGTCGCCTTGTTGAGGATCTCCAGCTCGCAGCGGCCGATCTTGGTGTTCAGACAGTGCTTGATGCCGCCCGGCGGGTTGTAGTAGTTGAGCCCGACGAAGTCCTCGGGAGCCGCGGTGAAGCGGCCCCGGACCGCGGTCGTCTCGTCGGAGCTGGCGAAGTCCCAGTAGAAATAGCCGAAGTCGGCCTTGGCCTTGAGCCCCTGCCGGATGGACGACAGGGTGTACTCGCGGTCGTCGTGGCGCAGCACCAGGAACGTGATCTTCGGGGTCTTGACCGGGCCCACCAGCCGCGTCGTCGCGGTGACGATCTCCAGGAAGCTGTCCGGGTGGCCGTCGAACCCGGCCACCTGACCGAAGGCGTAGTGATCGGTGTGCCGGCTGCCCCAGTTGTGGTTCTGGCTGCCCGTCCAGCCGTCGACGTCGATCGTCTCTCCGTCGACCGTGAGCTTGCCGCCGTACGTCGCGGACGGGACCCCGACCAGGCTCTTCGCCTTGGGGAATCCGCCCTGGTACAGGCCGGGCGGCAGCAGGAGCAGCGGCGGTTCCGTGCCCTCGTACGTCAGGTCCCAGCCGATGCTGCCGTTGGTGCCGGTGGCCTCGCCCTTCAGGCTGCCCGGCTCCAGGACCCGGTCGCCGATCCGGGCGCCGAAGGAGTCGCGGCTGAAGTGGCACTCGGAGATCGGGTACTCCTCCTTGGCCACGACATGGCGGCCGGTCGTCCCGTCGAAGTGGACGGCCCACAGCTCACCGATGGCGGCGTCGGGCATCCCGGCGGGGCTGAAGACCGTGTAGCGGATCCAGAAGGCCCGGGGCTCCGTCGGGTGGTTGCCCCGCTGGTAGAAGCTCTCGTAGTGGCCCGCCTGTTGGCCCGGACGGTACTGCGTCCAGTTCAGGCGATCGGCGTCCGCTGTGCGGGGGTCGTGGTTCATCGGGTCCGTCTTCCCATCGTGACAGGGTTTTACCGGGCTCATGGGCTCCGGGCTGCTCACCGGGCGGTGCCGGCGGCTCCCGTACGCGCGTGCGCGGTCATGGACATTCCGTAGCGGGGCCGCAGGGTGATCGACGCCTGGTTGACGACCCGGTGCCCGGGCACGTGCCGGAACTCGTACCGCCGTACCAGGGCGGCGAGCAGCAGATGTGCCTCCATCAGCGCGAAGTGCTTGCCGATGCACAGATGGGGACCCGCGCCGAACGGCATGTGCGCGAAACGGTGGCGCCCCTTCCTGGCCCCGGCGGTGAAGCGTTCCGGATCGAAGCGTTCCGGATCGGCCCAGTGCCGGTCGTGGCGGTGGATGTTGTAGAGGTTGACCAGCAGCCGCGACCCGGCCGGTACGGTGTGGCCCCCGAGCACGGTGTCCTTGAGGACGAGCCGGGGGACGATCGGCGCCGACGGGTACAGCCGCAGCGCCTCCTCGAAGACCTGGAGGGCGTACGGCATGGCCGCCAGGTCCGCCATGGTGGGCATCCGGTCGCCGAGGACCTCGTCCACCTCCTCCTGCACCCGGCGCAGCACCTCGCGGTTGCCGGAGAGCAGGTAGAAGGCCCAGGTGAGGGTGATCGCGGTGGTCTCGTGCCCGGCGCCGAACGTGGTGATGACCTCGTCCCGCACCTCACGGTCGCTCATGCCCTCGCCGGTGTCGGCGTCCCGTACGTCCAGCAGCATGTCGAGCAGGTCGGGCGCGCCGTCACCCCGCCGGTCAGCGGAGGCCGCGGCCCTGCGGCGCTCCTCGATGATCCCGTACGTCATGGTGTCCATCCGCCGCATCACGGCCTGGAAGCGGCGGTTGCGCGGGGTGGGCCACCGGGTCGGCGGGCTGAAGGGGTTCTGCAGCCGGTCGAAGGCGTAGTTGACGGCGAGCTCGACGGCCTCCGGGCTGATGTCCCTGGTCCGCTCGACATCGGTGCTGAACATGCACCGGCTGACGATGTCGAGGGTGACCCGCATCATCTCCGCGTGGACGTCCACCACGTCGCCGGTCCGGTACGTGGCCGCCATGTGCGCGACCTGGTCCGCGGTCGACGCGGCCATCGACTCGAACATGCGGGAGATGGCCTGCTTGGTGTAGATGGGCTGCATCATGCGCCTGTTGCGCATCCAGCTCTCGTGGTCGTCGCTGGTGAGCAGCCCCTCGCCGAGGATCAGCCGGAGCGGGTTGTCCGCGCCGAGCTTGCCGTACGTCGCGCTGTCCGTCAGGACCACGCCGGCCAGTTCGGGGCTGGAGACGCCGTGCACGACGACGGGGCCGAGCCGGTAGCGGACCAGATCGCCGTGGTCGCGCCAGCCCTGGTGCATGGCGTCCAGGATGTCCTTGCGGAAGTCCAGCACGCTGCCGAGCACGGGCAGGGCGCGCGCCTCCGGCGCGGCGGGTGCGGTGGCGGCACCGACGGTGGTGGCGCCGACGGTGGTGGGAGTGGGCGTGGGAGTGGCGAGGGGAGTGGGGGCGGCGGGTTCGCGGGCCGGAGTCATGGGCGGTTGTGTCCCCTTCACTTCCGGGCCAGGGCGCAGACCCAGCCGAACGAGCGGGTCGGCTCCGCGACGTACCGGCCGTCCCGGAAACCGGCCTTGCCCAGCATCTCCACCAGATCGTTCCCCGAGAGGATGCGCAGGCCCTCGCGCTCCGAGCGCTCCGTGAACCGCTTCCCGAGGTAACGCTGCTTCGCCGTGGGCCGCTCGGCCGCCTCCCGGCTCATCTCCAGCGTGACGGACACCTGGCCGCCGGGCCTGAGCACCCGGTACGCCTCGGCGAGCCCGCGCATCGGGTCCGGCCAGAAGTAGAACGTCTCGATGGCGCTCACCTGGTCGAAGGACTCGTCCTCGTACGGCAGTTCGCCCGCGTCGCCCTGCTGGAACGCCACCCGGCCCGCCGCGACACCGTCGACGTTGCGCCGTACGGACTGCCGGACCATCTCCGGCGAGTGGTCCACCCCGGCGACGAACCCCCGACTCGCCCGCTCCGAGAGCAGTTTGACGGCCATTCCGCCGCCGCACCCGATGTCCAGGACGCGCTCGGAGCGCCGTACCCCCATGTGCTCGATCGCCCACACCGTGAGCGTACGGTGCTGCTTGGTCATCACGTGGCCGATCAGCCGACCGGCGCGCCCGTCGGGCCGCTTGAAGTTGTTCTCCACCAACTCCAGCGGCGCCTTGAGCAGTTTGTCGATCATCCGGACTTCCCTTCACGGTTCGCAAGGTCTGGGTGGTGCCACAGAACGGAACGGGCCGGAGCCGCGGCCCGGCGTGGGCCGGGCGTCGGCCGGGCGCCGGCCGGTCAGGCCGCCGTGAAGAGCAGGACGGCGTTCTGGCCGCCGAATCCGAAGGAGTTGCTGACGGCCACCTCCGCGCGCAGATCGCGGCCGGCCTTGAACACCACGTCGATCTCCAGCTCCGGATCGAGGCTCTCCAGATTGGCGGTGGGCGGGATGCGGCCCTCTTCGAGGGTGAGCGCCGTGGCCACCGCCTCGATGGCGCCGGCCGCCGCCAGGGCGTGGCCCACCACCCCCTTGACGGAGGTGACGGCGGGCCGCTCCCCGAGCACCCGGCGGATCGTCCTCGCCTCGGTGGCGTCGTTCAGCACGGTCGCGGTGCCGTGCGCGTTGACGTGGTCCACCTCGCCGGGGCCGACCCCGGCGTCGCGCAGCGCGGCGCGCAGGGCGAGTTCGGCGCCGCGGCCGTTCGGCTCGGGGGCGGTCGCGTGGTGCGCGTCGGCGGAGGCGCCGTAACCGCTCACCATGGCCCGGACGGTGGCGCCCCGCGCCCGGGCGTCCGCCGCCCGCTCCAGGACGAGGACGGCCGCGCCCTCCGCCGGTACGAAGCCGTCCCGGTCGGCGTCGAAGGGGCGGGAGGTGGCGGACAGGTCGTCGCGGCGCCCGGCCAGGGCCCGCATCTGGCTGAACCCGACGATCATCGAGGGGACCAGCGGAGCCTCGGTGCCCCCGGTGATCACCACGTCGCAGACCCCGGTGCGCAGCAGTTCACGCGCCATGCCCACCGCCGTCGTCCCGGAGGCGCAGGCCGTCGCCGTCACCAGGCTGGGGCCCTGGGCACCGAACATCATGGAGACGTACCCGGCGCACATGTTGGCCGACAGCATCGGGACGAGCAGCGGGGAGACCTTGCGCGGCCCCTTCTCCAGCAGCACATGGTGCTGCTTCTCCCAGGTGGCGGCCCCGCCGATGCCGTTGCCGAGGATCACCCCGACCCGGGTGGCGTCCCAGGAGTCCCGGTCGAGGCCGGAGTCGGTGACGGCCTCGTGGGCGGCGACCAGCGCGAGCTGGCTGCTGCGGTCCAGCCGCCACCTCTGCTTGCGGTCGATGAGCCCGCCGGGGTCGAAGTCCCGTACGGCGCAGGCGAAGTCGGCGGGTATGCCGGCCAGCGCGGGGACGTCGGAGGCCGCGGTACCCGCCCCGGCACGGATCCGCTCCCAGCTCCGCTCCACCCCGACCCCGGCCGCGGTGACCATGCCGACCCCGGTGATCGCCGCGTCGAACGGGGCCCGGGCCGGGGCGGTCGTCGGTTCCCGGCCCATCAGACGACCGCCAGCTTGCCGGAGATGATCTCGGCCGCCTGCCCGACGGTCGACTCCGGGCCCATCTCGCTGTCCTCGATCGGTACGTCGAACTCCTCCTGGGCCGCCACGGAGAGCTCCACGAGGGCGAGGGAGTCGAGTTCGAGGGCGCTGAGGGTGCTGGTCGGCGAGATGGAGTCGGCGTCCAGGCCGAACGTGCTGGTGAGCAGGGTGACGAGGCGCTGATAGGTGTCTTCCACGAGAGGTTCCTTCCGGAGGCGGGTGGTGAGTCGGGGTGGGCGCGTCAGCGGCCCGGGCTGGCCAACTGGTCCGTGAAACGGGCGTACGCGGGATGGGCGACCGGTTCGAAGCTGAGCGCGAAGGGCTTGAGGAAGTTGCCGAACAGAGCGCGGTCGCCGAAGAGATGGATCGGGACGACCAGCAGCGCCCACTCGGGGCCCCACAGCCAGATCCACGCCAGTACCACGAGCGTCTGGGTGACCAGGCTGTGCATGACGTTGTACGCGACGTAGTAACCCCGGTGGATCCGCTTCGACGTGCTGCGGTGGTAGGCGACGGCCCCCGGGAGGTAGCCGATGAGATCGATGTAGACGAACAGCCCGATCGCCGGGAGCCATCTGACCTCGTCGATGTGGACGAGGAAGAAGACGGCGGCGATCACCAGGCCGAGCCCGTACTCCAGCCGGATCAGCCGGTAGGTGGTCGCCGTCTCGAAGAGGTTCTTCCCGTCCATCAGCGCGGTCCCGCCCCGGCGGCGGCGCTCGCCCCGGCGACGGCGCGGGCGACCGCCTCGTCGCCCTCCACAGCGGCGTCGCCCCCGAAGAGGCTGATGACGACCCGGGCGATGGTCTCCTTCAGGACCCGCTCCGCGACCGGGTCGAGGATGCCCGCGAGGCTGGGGATGCCGAAGTCGAACTCGGCGCCGAAGGCGACCAGGCAGTCCGGACCGTCCTGGGTGAGCCGCCAGGCGCCGGTGAACTCGGCGAAGTCACCGTCGATCTGCTCGAAACCGATGGTCAGCGACTCCCGGTCGAACAGGTCGGTCTCGCTCCAGCTCAGGATGCCGTTGCGGAAGTGGACGTTCCAGTCGCTGACCTCCTCCCGGTCCGAGACCCGGCGGGAGGTCACGGAGCGGATGACCTCGCTCAGTTCCGGGTACCGGCCGAAGGCGCCGACCCGCTCGAACGCCGCCGTCGCGTCGATGCCGTGGACACGGACGGTCACATGAACGCTACGCATGGATGGTGTCGCCTTCCGCCGTGGGTGCGTACCGGGCGCCCTGCGCGCGGCACGCGCGGTCGACCGCCTCGTAGAAGAAGTCCAGGTCACCCCTGGTCAGTACCGCAGGCGGGGTGAAGCGCAGGACGAGATGCGAGTTGAGCGAGTGGTTGGCGATGACGCCGTTCGCGATCAGCTCGATGAGCAGGTCGCCCGCCGGCCCCGGGTCGGCGAACTCGATCCCCAGCAGCAGCCCCCGGCCCCGCACCTCACGGACGGCGGCGCCGTAGTGCGACCGGACGATACGGGTCAGCTCCGGCAGGATCTCGGCGCCCAGATCGCGGGAGCGGGCCACGAGGTCGTCCTCGTGCAGCGCCGAGAGCGACCCGCGTACGGCGGCCATCGCCAGCGGCGCCCCCGAGAAGGTGGACGTGTGCAGGTACGGGTCCCGGTCGAAGGCGCGGAAGGCCTCGCGGGTAGCGACCACGGCCGACACCGGGACGACACCCCCGCTGAGCCCCTTGCCGACCAGCAGGATGTCGGGGGAGACACCCTCCCGGTCGGCGCCCCACCAGGAACCGAGCCGGCCGAGACCGGTCTGGATCTCGTCGAGGACGAGGAAGGCCCCGTACCGGTCGCACAGTTCACGCACCGCGCGCAGATAGCCCGCCGGCGGGATCACCACCCCGGCCTCGCCCTGCACCGGCTCGACGAAGACGCACGCCTCGCCGGGGGCCGCCGCCAGCAGCGGTTCGAGGGCGGCGGCGTCACCGTACGGGACATGGGCGGTCCCGGGGAGCAGCGGCCGGAACGGGTCCTGGAAGACGCTCCTGCCGGTGAGGCTGAGCGCGCCCATGGTCTTGCCGTGGTACCCGTTCTCCGTGGCGATCAGCCGGTGGCGGCCCCGGGTGCGGGCCAGCTTGATCGCCGTCTCGGCCGCCTCCGCCCCCGAGCCCGCGAAGTGGACCCGCTCCAGTCCGGCCGGCGCGACCGACACCAGCGCGTCGGCGGCCAGCGCGACCTGCGGTTCGAGGAAGAGCCGGGTGGCCACGGGATGGGTGGCCAACTGCTCGGCGACGTGCCGGATGACGTTGGGATGGCGGGCGCCGGTCAGGAAGACCCCGTAACCCCCGCAGTTCAGGAAGGACGTGCCGTCCGAGGTGGTGACCCAGGCGCCCTGCGAGGCCACCTCGATGTGCCCGCCGAACAGCTCGCCGAGGGTGGCCCGGCCCTTGCTCAGCCGGGACCGGTAGAGCCGGCCCAACTCGTCACGGCCGGGCGCGGGGGGCCTCGGTGCCGAAGCCGAAGCCGAAGCCGGTGCCGAGGCCGGTGCCGATGCGGGTGCGGGTGCGGGCGCCGATGTGGATGTCGATGGCATGGTTCCTCCTCAGGTGAGCCGCAGTGGGGCGCCCGCGACGTGGTCCAGGTACGGACGGGTGAAGCTCGCCCGTGACGGCGGGTGGAAGGAGAGCCCGTGGGCGGCCCCGGCCAGGTAGGCCACGTCGGAGGAGGACATGAAGGCCGTACCGCCGAGCAGTTCGACGGCCTGGCAGAGCGCGTCGCCCAGCGCGTCCTGGGCGGCGTACCGGGCGACGAGCGCCCGGGCCAGGTCCTTGTTGCCGGTGTCACCGTCCCTGATCATGCGGGCGGTGCCCTCCAGCAGCAGGGCGGCCGTCTCCAGCCGGGTGAGCACCCGGGCGCGGTCGGAGTCGCTGCCCCGGCCGCCGTCGACGACCCGCTCGACCAGCCCGCTGACGATGCCGAGGTAGCAGGCGGAGATGAGCAGTTCGAACCAGATCAGCCCGACGGTCTGGAGGTCGTCGAGGTTCCCGGCGTCGCCCGGCTCGGTGCGCATGATGAGCTGCTCGTCGACGAAGACGTCCTTGAGCCGTACCTCGTCGCTCTCGGCGCCCGCGAGGGTCCGGCTTCCCCAGAACGGGTGGACGCTGATCCCCTCGGTCTCCCGGGGGATCAGCAGCACCGCCATCCTCGGCTCGCCGCTGTCTCCCGGCAGCGCCACACTCGCGGTGAGCAGGTCCATCGAGCGCGACAGGCTGCACGGCTTCTTCGCGCCGTTGATCACATAACCGGCGTCGGCTTTCGTCGCCGTCATCATCGGCGAGAGGATGCCCCGGCCCGGCCTGCCCTCGGCGAAGCCGGAGGCGATCAGCAGCCGCTGTTCGGCGACCCCTTCGAGCAGGGCCCACTCCATGCCGCTGCTCTGGATGGACTCGGCCAGGGTGAACAGGGTCGCCACCGAGAAGTGGTGCATCGTGGTGGCGATGGCCAGGGACGGCGCCCTGGAGGCCAGGGCCCGTACGACGGCGAGGGCCTGGAGCGGGTCGGCGCCCGCCCCGCCGTATGCCTTGGGGATCACGAGGCCGGGGCCGCCGGCCGTGCGGAAGTGGTCGAGCGCGGGGTTCTGCGGCGCCTCCAGCTCCTCCAGCGGGGTGCCGGCGAGCTGATCGAGCAGGCCGGGCAGGAACGCTTCGCACGTCTCGCGTGCGGCTTCCGACGAGCGCATGGATCCTCCTCAGTTCGGTTCGGGTGGCTTCGGACCTCCGGTACGGGGAGGTCCTGCCGGTACGGAGCGGTCAGTGGCCGGCGGTACGGGAACGGTCAGTGGCCGGCGGTACGAGGCCGGTCAGTGGCCGGCGGCGGCCCGCAGCGACTTCCAGGCGTCGAACACCGCCTCGGAGGGACGCGCGCCGGTGGCGACGCTCACGCCCTGGATGTGGGAGGTGCGCAGGATCGGGTAGTTGGCCTCGCCGAACACGCCCCCGGTGAGTCCGGTCCCGCCGTGCGACGGCAGATAGGGCAGGAACCCGATGTGGGAGTCGTTCACCTTGAGCAGCCCGCCCTGGGTGATCCGGGTGACGATCCGGTCGACCACGGCGGGGTCCCGGGCCCACGCCGAGTTCCGCAGCCCGTAGGCGTTGCTGTTGACGAAGTCGACGAACCGCTCCAGCAGGACCTCGTCGGGGGCGGGCTCGGCCACGATCACCGGGAGCAGCGGGAAGAACGTCTCCTCGCGGACCGCCCGGACCTCCCTGGCCCCGGCCAGACCCCGGACCAGCACGACCGTGGGCTCCAGGAAGATGCCGGCCGTGTCACGGGTTCCGTCGGCCTGGATCGCGTGCCCGCCGCACACCACCTCCGCGCCCCGGTCGACGGCGTCGCGCAGGCACGCGAAGAACTTCTCGTTGCGCAGCACCGGGGTGAGCAGGACGCCCTCCTCGGAGGAGCGTCCCGGCCTGATCCGGGCCGCCTTCCCGGCGAGCACGGCGACCAGCTCGTCGGCGATGTCCGGGTGGGCCACCACCTGGTTGGGGATCATGCAGAGCTGGCCCGAGCCGTAGAAGCTCTCCGTGATGGCCTCGGCCGCCAGGTCCAGATCGGCGTCCTTCCACACCAGCACGACGTCGTTCCCGGCCAGTTCGAGGATCGGCTTCTTGCCCGCCGCGATGCAGCGCTCCTGGAAGCGGATCCCGTTCTCGCTGCTGCCGAAGTACATGATGTCGTCGACGTGCGGGCTCTCCAGCCAGGCGTCCAGCATCGGGGCCGGATCGCCGCACACCACGCCGAGGGTGCCGGACGGCGCGCCCAGCTCCGCCAGGACCGGGGCCACCACCTCCTGCAGGACGTACATCACGCCGAGCGGGGCGCTGCGCGGGGCCCGTACGACGAGGGCGTTGCCCGCCATGATCGAGGTCACGCCGAGCAGCGCACTGGAGAGCGGGGCGTTCTGCGGCGGGTTGAGGCAGACCACCCCGTCGGGGCGGCGGCGTACGGAGATCTCCCGCTCCCCGTGCCGGTACTCCTGGAGCATCTGGCTCCGGTAGAAGCCCAGCGACCGGTGGCCGAACCCTTCCAGGATCCCGGACACCTGCCAGCGGGCCAGCGCGAGCGGGTGCCCTTCCTGGACGAGGACCTCGGTGATCCGCCCGGCCTGCTCGGTGATCCTGCGGTGCAGCAGCGTGCCGAACCGCTCGATCCGGGTCTCCGCGGGGAACGCGGCCCAGTCCGGGGCCGCCGCGGCCGCCGCTTCGACCGCCAGGTCCGTGGTCCGGCGGTCCGCCCGCGCGACCCGGCCGACAATGGTGGCCGGCAGATTCTCCGCGGGAATGCGTCCGCTCTCCAGCTTCCGCTTCAGGGCGAGCGTGGAAAAGGCGTCGTCGAGCAGGGCGTCCGAGTCGACCACATATACCCAGGACCCGCTCGGAACGTTCTTTCCGTCAATGAGGGAAAGGTACGTGGGGACTTCCGAACGGGGCGTTCCTGAATCTTCTTTTCCGGACGCCGAAGGCGTCGCGACATCGCTGCTCACGCAGTCTCTCCGTCTCTCCATTTCCCATCCGACGACGGGAAAGTTCGCAGTTCCAAGTGGTGCTACGACCATCACATGCCCACCTGAAAATCCCCGGAGACGGTGCTGAGACGCCGCTGAGACGGCGCTGAGACGGGTGTTTCAGGGAAATGGAAGAGGCATGGCGGAGAGTGCTGGGGAGCACGGCACCGGGCACGCACCCGGCCCCGTAACACGGCACATCGAACATCACGCATCGGACATCGGACATCGGGCAGCAGGCGACGGGAGTGGGATGACGACGCTCGGCGGAGTGGCGACGGACGAAGAAGTGCTGGACGTGCTGGAAAGGCTCCGCGAGGGCGGTGACAATCCCAGCGCCTTCCTCGCGCTCAACGCCGGTAACGGGTACTTCACGGATCCGGCGACGGACGGGGTCGTCGCCTATCGCGAGGCGGGCTCGTACCTGCTCCAGTTCGGCGGTGTCCACGCCCCGCCGGGGCAGCGGGAGACGCTGCTGAGGGCCTTCCTCGACCATGCGCGCCGGCGGCGCCGCAAGGTGGTCGCCGTCCAGGTCCTCGCCCCGGACGTCGACCTCTTCGTCCGGTGCGGGTTCACGGTCAACCAGATCGGCTCGTCGTACTCGGTGCACCTGCCGGACTTCGCGCTGCGGGGCACCCGCTTCATGAAGCTCCGCAACAAGATATCGCGGGCCCGGCGCAGCGGACTTGAGGTGACGGAGGTCCCGTACGGGGAGTGCGCGGCGGAGATCGACGGGATCGACGGCGTCTGGCTGCGGAGCAAGGGCCGCCACGCCAAGGAGATCGAGTTCCTGGTCGGCGAGTTGGGCGGACCGGCGCAGCACGCGCGCCGGCTGATGCTGGGCCGCCTCGACGGGAAACCCGTGGCCTACATCTCGTACTCACCCGCGTACGGCTCGCGCCCCGGGTGGCTGCACGACCTCAGCCGACGGCTCCCGGACGCGCCGCCCGGGGTGATGGAGGCCATCAACCTCACCGCGCTGGAGAGGTTCCGCGAGGAAGGGGCCGAGTGGCTGCACTTCGGCTTCACCCCGTTCACCGGACTCTCCGCCGAGCACGATCCGGCCGGGGCGGGGAAGGTCACCCGTAAGATCATCCGGCTGCTGGCCGACCGCGGCGACACGATCTATCCCGCGGCCAGTCAGCTAGCCTACAAGGAGAAGTGGGGCCCCCAGCTCGTGCTTCCCGAGTACGTGGCCTTCCACGGCGGGGCGAGGCTGGGGGCCATCTGGCAGATCCTGCGGGTCACGAAGTCGGTGTGACCCCCGGTGGCAGGTTCCGTCCGGTCAGTTCTGTCTGGTCAGATGCGGTGCCTGCCGCAGGATGTCCTGGAACGTGTCACGCAGCCCGTGTCCGGGCTGCAGTCCCAGATGCTGCGACAAGTACTCGCGGGTGCGGTGGTACGTGTTGAGCGCGTCGGCCTGCCGGCCCGAGAGGTAGAGCGCGGTGATGAGCTGTTCGCAGAAACGTTCGTGCAGCGGATATCTGGCGTGCAGTTGTTCCAGCGCGGGGATGACGGCCCGGGGGTGATCCAGCCGGAGACGCAGGTCGAACAGTCTTTCGTGCGCACCCAGTCTGACCTCTTCCAGCTGGGTGTAGGCCACCTGGCAGATCATCCCGTTCCCGGCGTCGATCAGTGCCGGGCCGCGCCACAGGGACACCGCCTCGTTCAGCAGATCGACGGCTCCCCGGAGGTCGTACGCGCTGATCGCGTCGGCCCGGGCCACCAGTTGGGGCAGCCGGGAAGCGTCGACGTCCTCCTCGGTCAGCTCCAGGACGTATCCGGTCGGAGAGGTCTGGATGACATTCCGCAGTGCTGCCTTTCCTCCGTGTGCGACCAACACCCTTCGTAGCCGGGCGATATGGCCGTGCAGTGAGTTTTCCGCGCTGTTCGGGGGCGCTTCGCCCCACAGCTCGTCGATGAGCTCACTCCGTGAGACGGAGCGGCCGACCGACAGGGAGAGGGCTGCCATGATCGAGCGCAATTTCTCCCCGGGTATCCGGACCTGGGCCCCGTCGTCGGTAACTTCCATCGGTCCGAGAAGTTTGATCTGCAATTGTCGCCCCGTTGCCTTCCTGATGCGACCGATGAGTGGGTCTGTACCTCAGCGATGATGACCGCCTACTCGTAGGTAGGACGGCCGAGTGTGAAAGCTTTGATCTTCCGGCTGGGAACTTGGCTCATTCTCGACCCTCGACACCGGGCATCACGCCACGATGAGACGAGAGCGCGCCAAAGTTCCGACAATTTATCTTCACGGCAAACAAAAGGCGGCGGGGCTCCCTGCGGTGCCTGCCGGGAGCCCCGCCGGGCACCGTCGGCGACGGGATCCGATGCTCCGCCGCCTGTCCGGGCTCCGAGCGGACATCGCGCCGCCCGCGAGGAACCGCTGTCCGGCGCTCCGCGGCCGCGAGGAGCCCGGCCCATGCACATGCCGAGGCGTACGGCATCGAGGAGCCGCCCTATTCCGGCCGATGATCCCGCGCGTCCTCGGTTCCGGGTGGACCCGCGGGCCATTGGCCATGGGCTAGGACTGCGGAGGAAGGCGAAACAGTTCCCGGGCGCTGGATCGAACAGTTCCGCGAGCGCGGGCCCGTCGCGTACGGGGGGCGAAGGGCCTCGTACGGGAACGGGGGCCGGAGCGCCTCGTACGGGAACGGGCGGTCGGAGCGCCTCGTACGGGAACGGGCCGTAACGGGCCGTGCCGGAGCGGCACTTACGCCATCGCTACAGCGCTCCCGCTAGGCTGCGGAGACCTGTGCGAAGGCCCTCCCGTGGGAGGGCCGTGCACCGCGCGTAGAAGAGCGCCCCCGGCAGGACTCGAACCTGCGGCCAAGTGCTTAGAAGGCACCTGCTCTATCCACTGAGCTACGGGGGCCGAAAAGGTGGCCTCGGTGACCTGGAGCCCCTTGTGGGTGGTTCCGTGACCTTGCCGGGACAAGGATAGGGCTCCGATCACCCTGACCCGGTTGCTTCACGTGCGTGGCACGTTGTGGAGGTTCAGTGAAGCGAACCGATAATCGCAGGCAGGTGCGATTCGTGCATCGCTTTTGGGCTCTGGCGCACCGGGTGTTGTGCACTCGTTATGCCTGCGCCCCACTCGTCCCGTCTGTCCCGAAGCATAACCGGCGCGCAGAGGGGTTCATACGCTTCAAAAAGGCTCCAAAATTGGGCATTCTTCGCATGTGGTGACCTTGGATGTACGGCCCCAGCTGATCGACGCACTTTCCGCACTGCGCGACCGTGTCGCCGCCGTGCGTCTGCCACTGCCCCTCACCGGGGCACCACGCGCCCGGCAGACCCGGGCCGAGCTGCTGGCGCAGCTCGACGACTATCTGCTGCCGAGGCTCCGGGACCCCGAGGCGCCCCTCCTCGTGGTCGTCGGCGGCTCCACCGGGGCGGGAAAGTCCACGCTGGTCAACTCCCTTGTGGGGCGGCGGGTCAGCGAAGCGGGGGTGCTGCGCCCCACCACACGTACCCCCGTACTGGTCTGTCACCCCGAAGACCACCACTGGTTCGCCGGTATGCGGGTGCTGCCCCATCTCACCCGCGTCTGGCTGCCCCAGCAGGAGGAGGACCCCGGAGCGGGACCCGGCGGCGACGGCCCGCCCGGCGCGGAGCAGAACGCGCTGCGCATCGACACCGCCACCGCGCTGCCCCGCGGGCTCGCCCTGCTCGACGCCCCCGACATCGACTCCCTCGTCGTGGAGAACCGGCTGCTCGCGGCGGAGTTGATCTGCGCCGCCGACGTGTGGGTGATGGTGACCACCGCCTCGCGGTACGCGGACGCCGTGCCCTGGCACCTCCTGCGTACGGCCAAGGAGTACGACGCGTCCCTCGTCACCGTCCTCGACCGGGTACCGCACCAGGTGATCGACGAGGTGTCCAGGCAGTACGGGGCGCTCCTCAGGCGGGCCGGGCTCGGCGACGTGCCCCGGTTCACCATCCCCGAGCTGCCCGAGTCGGCCGGCGGCGGGCGCGGGCTGCTGCCCACCACCGCCGTCGCGCCGCTGCTCGCCTGGCTCGCGCACCGGGTGCAGGACCCGGCCGCCCGCCAGCAGGCCCTGGTCCGTACCGCCGCCGGGGTCATCGACTCGCTCAACGCGCGCATGCCGGCACTGGCGGGGGCGGTCGCCGCGCAGTACGCCGCCGCCGTACGGCTGACGGGCGCCGTGGAGGACGCGTACGCGGCCGAGGGGGAGCGGGTACGCCGCCAGCTCCAGCGTGGCGCCGTCCTCGCCGGGGACGCGCGCACCCGGTGGCGGAGCTACCCCCGCGACAGCTCGGCGCGGGAGCTGCTCGACTCGCTCGTGGAGAGCCTCGGCGCGCTCCTCCAGTGCGCCGTGGCCGCCGCCGAGGAGCGCGTGGAGGCGGCCTGGCGCCACGAACCGGCCGCCGGGGCACTCCCCGCGCCGACGGCCGACGGGGAGGCCGTGGAGCGGGTCGGGATGGCCGTACGCCGCTGGCGCCGCGTCCTGGAGGAACTGGCCGACGAGGAGGTACGGCAGCACGAACGCAACGCCGCACCCGACGTGGAGACGGTGGCCGCCCTCCTCGCGGCGGCCCTCCTCGGCGGCCGGCGGGCCCGGCTCGCGGGGGAGCGGCTCGCGGAGCGGATCGGGGCTCAGGGGGCGCTGCGGCTGCGCGACCGGGGCGGCGAGCTGATGACCACGTACATCGATCGCGTACTGCACGGAGAGCGCGACCGGCGGCTGGCGCCCCTCGACGCACTTGAGGTGAGCCCGGAACCGCAGGCCGAGTTGATCGCCGCGCTGTCCGTACTCCAGAGGGAAAGGTGATCCAGGTGACCGACGCGAAGGACACGAAGGACGCGCAGGGCGTGACGGACACGGAGGACGCGCAGAAGGACGGAAAGGGTTCCAAGGCGTCGAGGGCGTCAAAGGAGTCGAAGGTTCCGCGGCGGACCAGGGGCTTCAGAAAGGATCCCCACGGCTCCGAGGAATCCCGGAACTCCGGGGGTTCCGGGGATTCCGGGGATTCCGGGGCGGAAGCCTCCCGGGAGAGCGCTCAGGAGGCCGCTCCGGGGACCCTTCCGGACGCCCCGGGGCCGGGCGGTGAGGCGCCCGCCGGTTCCGCCGGCTCCTGGGACGACGGACTGATCGCCCGGCGCGCCGCCGGGAAGGGCGCCGCGGAGGACCTGGCGGACCTGGAGGGCTTGGAGGGACTCACCTCTTTCGAGGAGCTGGACGGCCCGCCCGGCGCCTCCGCGGGCGGCAGCGGGGAGCACACCCCCATCGGTGGCGCCTACAGCGGGCCGCTGCGGGCCAGGCTCGACGCGCTGGGCGAGCTGGTGGGGCTGTCCAGGACCCGCGTCGAGGGCACCGTCCTCGCCGAGGCGGGCCGCGTACTTGACGAGGCGGCGGCCCGCCGGCGGCTCTCCGCGTTCCACACCGTCGTCGCCATCGCGGGCGCCACCGGCAGCGGAAAGTCGACGCTGTTCAACGCGCTGGCCGAGGTGCCGATCTCCGAGACCGGCCTGCGCAGGCCCACCACCTCCGCCCCCATCGCCTGCGTCTGGTCCGACGGCGCGGCCGGGCTGCTCGACCGGCTCGCCATCCCCGGACGGCTGCGCCGCAAGCCACTCGCGGGCGGCGACGGCGACGAGGAACTGCACGGCCTCGTCCTCGTCGACCTCCCCGACCACGACTCGGCGGTCGTACGCCACCGGGACCAGGTGGACCGGGTGCTCGCCCTCGTGGACGCCGTCATCTGGGTCGTGGACCCCGAGAAGTACGCGGACGCCGCGCTCCACGAGCGCTATCTGCGGCCGCTCGCCGGGCACGCCGAGATCACCTTCGTCGTCCTCAACCAGATCGACCGGCTCCCCGGCGACGCCGCCGACCAGGTGCTGGACGATCTGCGCCGCCTCCTCGACGAGGACGGCATGGCCCTCGGCGAACACGGCGAGCCGGGCGCCACCGTCCTCGCCGTCTCCGCGCTGACCGGACAGGGCGTGGGCGAACTGCGCGACCTGCTCGGACGATTCGTACGGGAGCGTGACGCCGCGGTGCTGCGGATCACCGCCGACGTGGACGCCGCGGCCCGCAAACTGCGCTCCGCGTACGTCGCCGAGGGGCGCGCCGGGCTCGGGGAGCGCTCCCGCGAGCAGTTCACCGACCGGCTGGCCTGGGCGGTCGGCGCCGTCGCCGCGGGTGAGGCGGCGGAGCGCGAGTGGCGCAGGAACGCCGGGCGCGCGTGCGGCACACCGTGGCTGCGCCTGTGGCGGTGGTACGAGCGGACCCGCACCCCGGGCGGCGGCGCGGCCCCGGCCGCCCCGGTCGTCGTCGAGGACGAGCTGACCGCGCGCCAGCGCGTCGAACAGGCGGTGCGCACGGTCGTGGAGGAGGCGTCGGCCGGGCTGCCCGAGCCGTGGGCGCACTCCGTGCGCGAGGCGGCCGTACGGGGCGCGGAGGGGCTGCCGGAGGAACTGGACGAGCTGGCGGTGACGGCGGGCCCGCCGCCGGGACGGCCGGCGCGCCCGGCCTGGTGGCCCGCCGCCGTCCTGGCCCAGGCGGCCATGACCCTGGTCCAGATCTTCGGCGCGCTCTGGCTGGTGGGCCAGATCATCGGCGTGCTGGAACCGGGACTGCTGCCGCCCGTGCTGGTCATGCTCGCCGGGATCGTCGGCGGTCCGTTCGTCGAGTGGGCGTGCGGCGCGGCGGCCCGGGGGCCCGCGCGGCGGTACGGGCAGGACGCCGAGCGGCGGCTGCGGGAGGCGGCGGCGGGATGCGGACGGGCGAAGGTGCTCGACCCGATCTCGGCCGAGCTGATGCGCTACCGGGAGGTGCGGGAGCAGTACGTCACGGTCTCCCGGGGCGGCGGCTGAGCCCGGCGCGGGTCATGAACGGGGGCTGCCGTCACTGGATCGGGTGACGGGGTTTTCCACAACTGACAGGTAATACACAGGCGTCAGCACATTCTTTCCGTCCGGTCCAGCATGGGATCAGTCGAATGCGGCCGGACGGGAGGCAGATTATGAACGACACGGTGGTAACGGTGGTGGGGAATGTCGCCACAGGGGTGGAATTCAGGGAGTCGGAGACGGGCGGGGCCGCGCGGTTCCGATTCGCGGCCACCGCACGCCGCTGGGACCGGGCGCGCGGCGCGTGGACGGACGGGCCCACGAGCTTCTACACGGTGTGGGCGCGGCGGACACTGGGAGTCAACCTGGCGGCGTCGGTCGCCGTGGGTGAACCGCTCGTGGTGCACGGCAGGCTGCGGGTGCGGGAGGACGAGTGGGACGGGCAGCGCCGGACGTCCGTGGAGATCGACGCGGTGGCGGTGGGCCACGACCTCAGCCGGGGCACCTCCGCGTTCAGGCGGCTGACCAGGACGGCCCCGGCCCTGACCGAGCGTCACGGACCGGCGCCGGAGCGGCAGGGGACGGGCCAGGAGCCGCCGGGGGAGGAGGCGCGGCACGGGCCGCCACGGAGTGCGCCCGACCCGGTAGCCGTCCCGACTCCCGTTCCCTGAGGGGCGGTTGTGGAGATTTTTCGATACTCTCGGTCACCTCTCATGTGTGAATCGGCCACTGGATAACGATTCCGATTCGGAACGGGTGCCCCGGGGCTTGGGCGCCTTCCGCGGTTCTTGGCGTCCATAGGATTCACGGGTACTCACTGGGCACTTGAGTCTGCAGGCGAGGCAACCCCCCACGCGTTCCGCGCGAAAGTGCCTTGCCCGAAGGGGAATTCTGTGTTTTCTGCGATATCTGAGTCCTCCGCGCGGCGGCGGGTCGTGGCTCGTCTCGCCGCCGCGGTTCTCGCTTCGGGTCTGGTGGCGCTGACCTCGCTGACCGGTGCCGGTACCGCCGTGGCCGACGACGGCTCCCACTACCAGGGGGGCGCCGCCGCGACCCTCGACGGGCTGAAGACCTACGACGAGGCCGTACTCCATACGGACGGCAAGGAACAGCGGTTGCCCGCCGGGCTGTTCGAGATGACCGTCGATGGTGGCGGCAAGCTCAAGACGTACTGCATCGACATCCACAACCCCACTCAGGACCAGGCGAAGTACCTGGAGACCCCCTGGGCCGAGACCTCGCTCGGCGCCAACCCGGACGCGGGAAGGATCCGCTGGATCCTGGAGCACTCCTACCCCCAGATCGACGACCTCGCGGCGCTCGCCGAGACCGCGGGAACCGGCCCGCTGACCCAGCGGACCGCGGCGGCCGGCACCCAGGTCGCGATCTGGCGCTACTCCGACGGCGCCGACGTCGACGCGAGCGACCCGGCGGCCGAGAAGCTCGCCGACTGGCTGGAGAAGAGCGCGCGGGACAGCGCCGAGCCCAAGGCGTCGCTCACCCTGGAGCCCGGCGTCATCTCCGGCCGGGCCGGTGAGCGGCTGGGCCCGGTGACCGTACGCACGGACGCCGCCGGGGTCACGGTGACCCCGCCCGCCGACGCCGCCGCCACCGGCATCCGGATCACCGACAAGGACGGCGCCCCCCTCGCCACCGCGGTCAACGGCACCGAGCTGTACTTCGACGTGCCCGAGGACACCGCCGACGGCACCGCCTCCCTCGGCGTACAGGCCACCACCTCCGTGCCCGTCGGCCGCGCCTTCGCCGGGGTGACCAGGAGCCAGACCCAGATCCTCGCCGGTTCCAGCGACTCCACGGTCTCCGCGACGGCGACCGCCAACTGGGCCGCGGGAGGGCCGATACCCGCGGTCACCGCGCGCAAGAACTGCGCCAAGAGCGGGGTCGACATCACCGCCGACAACGAGGGCGACGAGCCCTTCGTCTTCGAGATCGCCGGCGAGGAGCACACCGTCACGCCCGGCGGTTCCACCACGGTCGTCGTCCCGGTCGGCGAGGACGAGACGTACGGCATCACCGTGACCGGTACCAACGGCTTCTCGAAGACCTTCGACGGCGTCCTGGACTGTGTGACCACCGGCGACTCCGACACCGTCACCCAGCAGGCGTCCGGTCAGCCCGTCCCGCTCTCGGCCGGCGGCTCCTCGACGGGCGCCGCCGCGACGGCCGGCGCCACCGGCGCCGTGACCGCCACCGGCGACCTCGCCGAGACCGGCTCCTCCGCCGCCACCCCGGTCATCGCGGGCGTCGCGATCGCCCTCGTCCTCGCCGGCGGCGGAGCCGTCTACTTCCTCCGCAAGAAGAACGACCCTGCCGGAGAGTGAGCGGCCGGAGAACGAACGGCCGGTGAGTGAACGGCGCAGAGTGAACGGCCGCGGGCCCTGAGTGACCCGCCGCAGGTGATGGCCCCCGGGACGCGCGGACGTCCCGGGGGCCATCCTCGTGCCGCCACGGGGAACCCACCGGCGTACGGGCCCGGACGGCCGTGCCGGCGCTGTCCGCGCAGCGGTACTGGTTTCCTTCGGGGGATGGACGTACGGCAAGATGGGGTGTATCTGCCCTCCCGCGGCGGAGCCGCACATTGGCCCTTCTCGATTGCCGGACGGTTTCTCTTGGCTGAGTACATCTACACGATGCGCAAGGCGCGTAAGGCGCACGGCGACAAGGTCATCCTCGATGACGTGACGCAGAGCTTCTTGCCGGGTGCGAAGATCGGTGTGGTGGGACCCAACGGCGCGGGAAAGTCCACCATCCTGAAGATCATGGCCGGTCTGGAGCAGCCGTCCAACGGCGACGCGTTCCTGACCCCGGGGTACACCGTCGGCATGCTCCTCCAGGAGCCTGAGCTCGACGAGTCCAAGACCGTGCTGCAGAACGTCCAGGACGGCGCCGCCGAGATCATGGGCAAGCTCAACCGCTTCAACGAGGTGGCCGAGCTGATGGCGACGGACTACTCCGACGCCCTCATGGAGGAGATGGGTAAGCTCCAGGAGGACCTCGACCACGCCAACGCGTGGGACCTGGACACCCAGCTCGAACAGGCCATGGACGCGCTCGGCTGTCCGCCCGGCGACTGGCCCGTCACCAACCTGTCCGGTGGTGAGCGCCGTCGCGTCGCGCTCTGCAAGCTGCTGCTCGAAGCACCCGACCTGCTCCTCCTCGACGAGCCCACCAACCACCTGGACGCCGAGTCCGTGCAGTGGCTGGAGCAGCACCTCGCCAAGTACCCCGGCACCATCGTCGCCGTCACCCACGACCGGTACTTCCTCGACAACGTCGCCGGGTGGATCTGCGAGGTCGACCGCGGCCGTCTCCACGGCTACGAGGGCAACTACTCCAAGTACCTGGAGACCAAGCAGACCCGCCTCAAGGTCGAGGGCCAGAAGGACGCCAAGCGCGCCAAGCGGCTCAAGGACGAGCTGGAGTGGGTCCGCTCCAACGCGAAGGGGCGCCAGGCCAAGTCCAAGGCCCGTCTCGCCCGTTACGAGGAGATGGCCGCCGAGGCCGACAAGATGCGGAAGCTGGACTTCGAGGAGATCCAGATCCCGCCGGGCCCGAGGCTCGGCAGTGTCGTCGTCGAGGTCGAGAACCTCTCCAAGGCGTTCGGCGACAAGGTCCTCATCGACGACCTGTCCTTCACACTGCCGCGCAACGGCATCGTCGGGGTCATCGGCCCGAACGGCGCCGGCAAGACCACGCTGTTCAAGATGATCCAGGGCTTCGAGGAGCCGGACTCCGGCACCATCAAGGTCGGCGACACCGTCAAGATCAGCTACGTCGACCAGGGCCGCGGCAACATCGACCCGAAGAAGTCGCTGTGGGCGGTCGTCTCGGACGAGCTGGACTACATCAACGTCGGCCATGTCGAGATGCCCTCGCGCGCCTACGTCTCCGCCTTCGGCTTCAAGGGCCCGGACCAGCAGAAGCCCGCCGGGGTGCTCTCCGGCGGTGAGCGCAACCGCCTCAACCTGGCGCTCACCCTCAAGCAGGGCGGCAACCTGCTCCTCCTCGACGAGCCGACGAACGACCTCGACGTCGAGACCCTCTCCTCGCTGGAGAACGCGCTGCTGGAGTTCCCGGGCGCGGCCGTGGTCGTCTCCCACGACCGGTGGTTCCTGGACCGCGTCGCCACGCACATCCTGGCGTACGAGGGCGACTCCAGGTGGTTCTGGTTCGAGGGCAACTACGAGTCGTACGAGAAGAACAAGGTCGAGCGGCTCGGCGCCGACGCCGCCCGCCCGCACCGGGCCACCTACAAGAAGCTCACGCGGGGCTGAGATGGCGCGTCACTTCTACAGCTGCCCCCTGCGCTGGTCGGACATGGACGCCTTCGGGCACGTCAACAACGCGGTCTTCATCAGCTACCTCGAAGAGGCCCGCATCGACTTCATGTTCCGGCTCGCGCCGGGGGACGGCTCGCCGTCGTTCTCCGGCGGGTCCGTGGTCGCCCGGCACGAGATCGACTACAAGCGCCCGCTCGTCCACCGGCACCAGCCGGTGACCGTCGAGTCCTGGGTGACGAAGATCAACGCCGCGTCGCTGACGATCGCGTACGAGATCAAGGACGGCGACCAGGTGTACGTACGGGCCTCGACGGTCGTCGTGCCCTACGACCTGGAGGCGGCCAGACCCCGGCGGATCAGCGCCGAGGAGAAGGCCCACCTCCAGCGTTACCTGGACGACGGCGACGACCGCGCCGACAGCAACGACAGCGACGACGGCCATGAGGGCAGCCGCGCCGACGGCAGGGACGACGACGGCAAGGACGCTCTCGCGGCATGACCATGCCAGTCAGAACCCTGGAGTTCGCCGACGCGCGGGAGGCCGCCGACCTCGGCGCCTTCCTCGCCCGGCTGATCCATTACGACCGTGCCGCCGCCGTCCGGCTCCAGGCCGGCGGCGGGGCCGCGGGCGGCGGAGCGCTCGCGGTCTTCGGCCGCCCCGCCTCCTTCGAGGTGCTGGCCATCCGTACGGCCCGGCTCGGCGCCCCGTACGCCCCACGGGCGGAGGCCCCGCTGGACGTCACGGTCTCCGCCGGGGAACTCCTGGACGCCATCGACGCGGGCTCCGCCGAGGACACCGCGCGCACGGCGGTCGTGCCGGCCGCCGTCACCGGTCCGCCGTGGGCCGGGGTGCTGCCGCCACGCGGCGGCTGGCGCCAGGTGGCCGGGCTCCCCGGCGCGGAGTCCGTCCGGCGCGCGCTGGCCGTGGCGGTCGCGGAGTTCCGCGCCAGGGACGAACAACTGGCGCCCGGCGACCGGACGCGCTCCGCGCGCGACCGGATCGGCCGGGAGATCTGGTCCCGCACCCTCGGCGACACCCATCTGCCGCTGCGCGCCGTGCACGCCGCGCAGTCGCTGGGCTTCCTGCGCCCGGTGCGCGCGCTGGTGCCCGCGGGAGCCGCCCCCGAGGAGCCGTGGGCGCTGCTGGAGTCCGGCGGCTGGCTCCGGCTCCGTACCCCCTTCGGCTCGATCGCGGTACGGCGGTCCGGACTCGGCGGTCTGACGGTCACGCCGACCTGAGCCCGCCCTCCCGGAGGGCGGGCTCAGGCGGGCACGGGCCGGGACGGGCCCCGGGCCGGGGCGGTCAGCCGGCGGTGTTCACCATCGAGGCGGCGGCGTACGTCATGTAGTCCCAGAGCTGCCGCTCGTGCGCCTCCGACAGCCCCAGCTCGTCCACCGCCACCCGCATGTGCCGCAGCCAGGCGTCGTGCGCGGCGCTGTCCACCGCGAACGGGGCGTGCCGCATCCGCAGCCGCGGGTGGCCTCGCCGGTCGCTGTAGGTGCGGGGGCCGCCCCAGTACTGCATGAGGAAGAGCGCGAAGCGCTCCTCGGCCGGGCCCAGGTCCTCCTCCGGGTACATCGGCCGCAGCAGCGGGTCCTCCGCGACCCCCTGGTAGAAGCGGCGGACCAGGCGCCGGAAGGTCTCCTCGCCGCCGACCTGCTCGTAGAAGGTCTGCTCCTGAAGCGTGCCGTGCGGAATATCGTTCACCCGTCCATCGTCTCAGACGCGACGGCCGAGGACCCCGGTCCTAGGACCAGCCGTCCCCATGGGACCCGGGACCCGGGACCCGGGCCCGGACTCCCACGGCCCCCGGGCCCAGACCACCGGCCCCGTACCGCGCGGGTCCGCTCGCTTCCCGGGCCGTCAGCCAGGACAGTGGAGAGATGGGCGCACACCGGGCAGAGCCGTACGGCCCCGACGACGCGGCCGCCGCCGAGGCGCGCGCCGGGCTGGTCCGGGAGATCGCGGTGACCGGCGCGCTGGACGATCCGGCCTGGCGGGCGGCGTTCGAGGAGGTGCCGCGCCACCTCTTCGTGCCGTACTACTTCACCAGCCGTCCCGGCGGCTGGGACCGGCTCTGGAACGGCGACCCCGACCCCGGGCGCCGCCGGCGCTGGCTGCGCGGCGCGTACGCGGACGCCCCGCTCGCCACCCGGGTCCGCGACGGCGAGCTGATCTCGTCCAGCAGCCAGCCCTCCCTGATGGCCAGGATGCTGGTGGAGCTCGACGTACGGGACGGCCACCGCGTCCTGGAGATCGGCGCGGGCAGCGGCTACAACGCGGCCCTGCTCTCCCACCGGGTCGGCGACGCGAACGTGACCACCATCGATCTGGAACCGGAGATCACCGAGTCGGCCCGCACGCATCTCGCCGCGGCCGGATACCGGCCCGCCGTCATCACCGGCGACGGGGCGCGGGGCTGCCCCGGGCGCGCGCCGTTCGACCGGATCATCGCGACCTGCACCCTGCCGTCGGTGCCGCAGGTCTGGACGGCGCAGTGCCGCCCCGGGGCCCGGATCCTGGCTCCGCTCGCCACCGGGCTGATCGCGCTGGAGGTCACGGACTCGCCGCACGGCCGGTACGCGGAGGGGCGCTTCCTGCACACCTCCGCCTACTTCGTACCGCTGCGGGGCGTTCCGGCCAGGCGGGCGGGCACGTACCGCTCCCTCGGCGGGCTCCCGCGCCGCGCGAGCGAGAACGATCTGTTCCGCTTCCTGCTGACCCTGACCGCGGGCCGGCTCGATCCGCGCGAGGCGCTCTCGCTCTGGGAGCGCGAGCGGCGCCCGGAACGGGAGCGGTACGGCGTCACCGTCGGCGAGGGCGGCCAGTGGGCCTGGCTGGACGACCCCGCGGGCCCGTACGTCTGGCCGCTCGGGCAGACGCACGGACCGGGGACCCGAGGGGTCAGTCGCGGCGGATCGTGATCGTCGTCCAGGCGCCGACATGCACCCGGTCACCGTCCTTGAGCGGGACGGGGACGAAGGGCTGTATCGGATCCTCGGCGCCGTTCAGCGTCGTGCCGTTGGTGGAGTTCTGGTCGACGACCGCCCAGCTCCCGTCCGGCTGGTGCACCAGGACCGCGTGCTGGTGCGAGACGCCCGGGTCCTCCGGCGGCACGGACAGATCGATCTCGGGGGACTCGCCGGTGGAGTGCCGGCGGCGGCCGATCGCGATCTGGTTGCCGGTCAGCGACAGACGCTGCTCGGGGGAGTACGCGGGCAGGTTCAGCCCGGTGGCCTCGGGGCCGCTGCGCTGCATCATCGCCATGAAGTAGTCACGGTCGGGACCGATGACCGCCGTCCAGGTCGCCGGGCGCTGGTACTGCGGCGCCGCCTCGTGCCGCTGGGACTCCTGCGGGCCCTGTGGCGCCGGTGGCTGGGAAATCGAGGACGAGGGCGGCGGCAGCATCCAGTCGTCGTCGCTCTGCCGGGGTCCCGGCGGGGCCGGGGGAGCGGACGACTGCTGGAAGATCGGCGAGACCGGCAGCTGCGACGCGCTCTCCTGCTGGTACGGCGACGGCGCGCCCTCCTGCTGGTAGGGCGGGGGCGACTGCTGCTGGTACGGCGACGGGTGCGGCGGGCCCGGCTGCGGGTAGTCCGGCTGAGGGTAGTCCGGACGCGCGTAGTCCGGACGCGCGTAGTCCGGCACGGGCGCCGGCGGCGCGGAGGCTCCGCCGGGCGGCGCCGACTGGTCGGGCGACAGGGGCTCCGCGGGCCGGTTGAGCTGCGAAGGGCGCGAACTCTGGTACTCGAACGGCTCCTGCGGCCGGGACGGCGGCTGCGCCTGGAAGCCGGGCGGCAGATTCAGCCCGGTCACCGGGCCGCCCGCCCCGCCAGGAACGCCGTGGCCGCCAGGACCGCCGTGGCCACCCGGGCCACCGAAACCGCCGGGGTTCTGGTGCTGCGGGGCCAGCGGGGTGTACGACGTCGCCGTGTTCGTCAGGAAGTTCCAGCGGCACTCTTCGCAGAACGGCGCCATCTGCTCCCGGGGCGTGCGGCACTGCGGGCACAGCTCCGCCTGTCCGGTGGCGTCGGCACCGCCCGGCGGCGGATAGCCGTAGCCGGGCGCCGGGGGCGGTGGGGGAGGCGGCGGCGGGGCGCCGCCCACCGGGGCGCCGGGGCCGGCCATGCGATGGCCACAGACCTCGCACCAGTCCTCGGAACCCGACTGGTGTCCGTTCGGGCAGGTCGGCATGTCGGCGCTTCCTCCTCTCGTCCGGCCCTCGGGCCGCGTTCTCATCGGGCCCGCAGGCCACTGTCCGGTCCGGCCACGGGGCCGCTGCCGGCGGTCATTTCTTGACGCGAACCGTCTTGGTGGAGCGCGTTTCGAGGGTCATCTCGTCCGCATCCGCGACTTTCGCCTTCAGTCGCACAGTACCTGTCGCCGCGTCGACCACGTCCACCACCTTCGAAAGCAGTTTCGCGGTATCCGCGTTCCCGGAGGACGCGGCGAGCTGGACGGCCCGTCCCAGCTTGGCGGTGGCGCCGTCGAAATCTCCCGATTTACGGGCATCCAGGCCCTGTTGGATGACCTGGGCCAGCTCGGCCTGGCCCGTGTAGTGGGCGACCTGGGGGTTGATCGAGGTGGAGGCGGCCATGTCGTCCGTCCACACCGCCCGTACCAGCCCCTGGGACAGCACCTCCGGGGAGCCGCCGCCCGGCGCGGGCAGGATCAGCGAGACCCGCGCGGCCAGCATCTCCTGGCCGATGCCCGCCTCGGGGACCCGTACGCACACGTGGTAGTCGCGGGACTCGTCGCCCCAGGAACCGGTCGGATAGTCCCCGGCCCGCGGCCCCGACTCCGTACGCCTGCCGGTCAGTTCCTCGACCGTCGGTGCCACCTGCTTGACGAAGACGATCTCCACGCCGACCGGCGTCCAGAGCCGCAGCGCGACATCCGCGACCTCCTTGCCCATCGCGTTCTCCATCATCCGCGTGAAGTCCACGGCCAGCCCGGCCGGATCCGCGACGATGTCGGCCGTCCCGAGCAGCGCGGAGGCGATCGCCGTGACCTCCTTCACCTCCCAGTCCGTACCGACACCCCGGGCGTCACAGGTGAACCGGCCCGCACAGCTTTCGAGCGCGGCCCGCAGATCCTCCGGCGACTCGTGCTCGTTGCGGCCGTCGGTGAGCAGGATGCCGTGCCGGATCGCCACATCGGCCGAGGCCAGCAGCCGGTCGGTGAGACGCAGCCAGGTGCCGATCGCCGTACCGCCGCCCGCGCCGAGCCTGCGCAGCGCCTCCTTGGCCGCCGCCCGGGTGCGGGCGTCGGCGACCGCCAGCCGTCCGTCGCCGGGGTAGACCTCCTTGGCCACATGCGTACCGGCGACGATCGCGAAGGCGACACCGTCGCGCAGCGTGTCGACCGCGGCGGCCGTGGCGTCCCGCGCGTTCCGCATCTTCGTGGGCGGATAGTCCATCGAACCCGAGCAGTCGACCATGATCACCACGGCCGCGTTCGGGCTCTGCCCGGGGAGGGTGGCTGAGGCCGGCGAGGCTCCCGCGAACGTCACGCCGCCGGTGGTCCCGCCACCCGTCGACGTGACCGTGACGATCGCGTTGACCTCCCGCCCGCCCTCCGGCAGATAGGCGTTCTGGTACACGTCGACGGAGAACTGCGGCACGTTCGACTTGGAGAAGTTCGCCATCTGTATCGGCTCCTTGACGCTCCACACAGCGGAGATCCGTGGGAGAAGTCGGTGAGTGAGATCGGTGGGAGAAGAAAAGAGTCAAGGGGAGTCAAGAGGTGTCAAGAGGTAAGGGAAGCGCGTGAGGCGCGTACGGCGGGTGCGGTGACGGCGCGGGCAGCGCGGGACCCGCACCGCGCTCAGGCGGATCCTGCCCCTTGCGGTGGTACGGCGAACGGCACGACGGCCACTGTTACGTTGTCGTGGCCCCCGCCGTCGAGCGCGTGCCCGACCAGCACCTGGGCGGCGTGCAGCGGGCGCTCCGCCGCATCGGCGGGCAGCGCCCGCGCCATCTCGTCCGCGCCCTCCGCGTAGTTCCACAGCCCGTCCGTGCAGACCACCACCACACCGGGCCGGTCCGGCTTGAACGACGCCGTGTGCGGCTCCAGTTCGTACGCGTCGGCGCCGAGCCACCCCGTGATCGCGTGGGCGCGCTCGTCCGCGTACGCCTCCGCCTCGCTCATCAGCCCCGCCGCGACCATCTGGGCGGCCCACGAGTCGTCCTCGGTGAGCCGGGCGGGCGGTCCGCCGCGGTCGTCGGGGACCCAGTACGCCCTGCTGTCGCCGATCCAGCCGATGACCAGCAGCCCGTTCGCCACCACCGCGCCGACGATCGTGCAGGCCGGCGCGTTCTGGTGGTGGTGCTCGTGCTCCGTGGCCACCGCCCCGGCAAGGGAGTTGACGGCCTCGGCGGCGGCCACGATCGCGTCGTGCATCGCCTGCTGCGGATGCGTACCGCGCTCCAGGGCGCCGAGCAGCGACTCGTTGGCCGACGACGACGCCGCGGCCGACGCCTCGTCCGGACGGGTCGCCGACGACACCCCGTCGCAGACGACCGCCACCACGGCGGGCGAACCGTCCGGCAGGGCGGCCGACGACACGGCGAACGCGTCCTCGTTACGGTGATGGCGCAGCCCGCGGTCGCTGACCGCGGCCACCGAGCAGAGCTCCTGCTCCATGTGGTCGCGTTCGCGCGGCTGGGCGTGGCCGCAGTTCTCGCAGTAGCCGTCCGTGTCGACGCGGCCCGCGCGGCAGGCGACGCAGATCTTCACCCCGGCCGGCGCCGCCACGGCGCCCCTGCGCGGATCGGCCGACGGGACCGGTGGGGGCTGCGGTGCCGACGGGGCCGGCGACGCGGCGGGGACGGGCGGTACGGCGCTCACCCCCGCGGGCGCGGGGAGTTCGAAGTCGCCCGGGTGCTCGGGCAGCCGCGACCCCGTCGAGTCGACACCGGGCACCTCCTCGGGCAGATGGACCGGTACGGGCGTGCCGGAGCTGTCCACGCCGGTCGCCGGGGGCCACTCCACCCCGCCCACCGGTGCGCCGGGGCCGGCCGGAGTACCGGGAGCGCGCGGCTCCGTCCGCCCCGCGCCGTGCATGACCAGCGTGGGGTGATCGTCCGGGCGCTCCCTGACGGCCGACAGGTCGTAGCCGCATCCGCCGCAGAACAGGTCGCCGGACTCCAGCGGCTCCTCGCAGCTCGGGCAGGTCGGCTGGTCGGCCGACCGGTGCATCTGGGACATCAATCACACCCACGTCCGGGGGCGGAAACGGTTGGCCCGCTCCACCAGTTCGATCCTCTCCTCGCCGGGCTCAGCGAGCCGGGCGAGTACCCGGTACGAGCGTTCCAGTCCAAGACGCAGACCACGCTCGTCCAGTTCGCTGCCGAGCAGCGCGCTCCGGGCGGGACCCGACCCCGGTCCACCGGAGAGTACCCAGTCCAGAGCGGTGCCCAGAACCTCCGTCGACAACTGCTCGCGCCGGACGGCGTCCAGATCGAACTGCTGGAGCGCGGAGACCTGCTGCGCCGCGGCCGTCAGATCGTCGATCAGCGCCGGCTCCGTACCGAAGCCCCGCCCCTGCCCGGACGGTTGACCCGGGCCGGGGGCGACGGCGGGCGCGGGCGCCGGTACGCCCCGCTCGCGCAGCCGCGCCCGTACGGCGGCGACGCGTGCCGCCGTGTAGTGGATCGACGCCTCGGGCACCGACTCCAGGGTCCGTACGGCGCCGGTCCGGTCCCCGGCGGCGAGCTGCACCCGCGCCAGCCCGAACGCCGAGCTGACGTAGCTCGGGTCCGTCGTCCACACCAGACGGTAGTACTCGGCCGCGTTGTCCAGTTGACCCAGCACCTCGGCGCAGACGCCGAGCGCCAGCTTCGGCGCGGGCTCGCCGGGGAACGCGTCGTAGATCGCGTCGAAGGAGAGCGCCGCGACCTCGTGGTCGCCGCTCGCCAGCGAGGCGATCCCCCGGTACCAGACGACCCGCCAGTCGTCCGGGCGGCGCTCCTCCAGTACGTTCAGCGCCTCGGCGGCGGTGGCCAGTTCGCCCATCTCCAGCCGGGCCCGCAGCTCGCGCAGCCCGCGCTCCACGGAGTCGGTGGGAGCCGCGGCCAGCGCGGTGATCAGCTCGGTGGGCGCGGAGGCCAGCAGACCGGCGAGGAACCCGGCGTTCGGATCGTTCGGGTCGACCCGCGGCACGGGCAGGGCCAGCGCGGTCGCCGCCGCGTCGAGCGGCGCGAGCCGGGGCGCGCCGCTCCCGCCCGCGGGCGCGCCGAAGGCGGCTTCGGCGGGCAGGGCGGACTGCGCCGCCTGCACGGGCAGCGCGGGCAGCGCGGGCAGCGCGGGCGCCGGTGGTCCCGCGGGCGCGGCCGGCAGCGCGGCCGGGTCGAGGCCGCCGTACCCGGCGGCGCCCGGTCTGGCGCCCGGAGCGGGCAGCGCGGCGGCGGCAGTGGCCGGGCCACCCGCCCGGCCTGCCTCACCCGCCCCGGCCGCCGCCTTGACGCGCCGGCCGAACAGGCCGCCCTTCGGCTCCGCCCGTACCCCCAGCCGTGAGACGTCCTCCGTCAGCTCCGCGAACAACTCCGTGTCCGTGACCCTCAGTTCCGGGCCGAACAGCGTGGACAGCGCGGGGCGAGGACGTCCCGTCTGGAGTGCCACGACCTCCCGCAGCACACCCGTGAGCTGCTCCGCCATCTCCTGGGCCGAGGAGAACCGCCGGGCCGGATCGGGGTCCGTGGCCCGTACCAGCAGCCGGTAGAACGACTCGTACGTACGGAAGACGTCGATGTTGTCCGGATCCGGGAGCGAGTCCGCGAACACGTTGGTGTAGCCCTGGAAGTCGAACGTCAGCACCGCCAGGGTGCGGGCGACCGTGTACAGGTCGGAGGCGACCGACGGACCGGTCTCGGCGACCTCGGGGGCCTGGTAGCCGACCGTGCCGTAGATCGCCGACTCCTCGTCGTCCATCCTGCGGACCGCGCCCATGTCGATCAGCTTGAGCTGGTCCTCGGTCTGGATCGCGTTGTCGACCTTGAAGTCGCAGTACAGCAGGTTCCGGCTGTGGAGATGCCCCAGCGCCTCCAGCGCCTCGATGCCGTACGCGCACGCCTGCTCGACGGGGAGCGGGTCGCGCTTGCCGGCGCTCGTACGGCGCTCGTTGGCGATCTCCTTGAGCGACTTGCCGCCCACGTACTCCATGACTATGTAGCCGTCCATGGAGCCCGTGCGCTGGTCGAGGTGTTCCACGAAGTTGTAGATGCGGACGATGTTGGAGTGCTCGATCTCGGCGAGGAAGCGCCGTTCGGAGATCGCCGCCTCCATGGCGTCCTGGTCGCCCGTGTCCAGCAGGCCCTTGAGGACCACCCAGCGGTCCGACACGGCGCGGTCGATGGCCAGATAGACCCAGCCGAGACCGCCGTGCGCCAGACACCCCACGACCTCGTACTGGCCGTGCACCACATTGCCCTCGTGGAGCTTGGGCACGAAAGAGTACGGGTGCCCGCACTTCGTGCAGAACCCTTCCGTACGGCCCGGGCGGTCACCGCGCGCGCGGCCCACCGGCGCCCCGCAGTCCGAGCGCGAGCAGTATCGCTTGCGCTCCGGCACCTCGGGGCGCTCCATGACGGCGGAGCGCGGATCGGGGCGCGGCACGTCCGGCACGGAGACCAGGCCCGCGCCCAGCCTGCCCCGCCCCGAGGCGCTGGTGGAGGAGCCGGAGCTGCGGACCGAGACCGACCGCGACGACACCCGCCCCGAGAGCGAGCGGGAGAGCCGGCCCGAGACGGACCGGCGGGAGGTCGAGGACCGGGAGGAGCGGCTTGTTGACGAGCGCGCCGAGCGCGCCGAGCGCGCAGAACGCGACGAGCGCGAGGAGTCCCCGCTGCCCGAGCCCTTCCCCGAGCCGCCCCCGGAGCCGCTGCCGCCCCGGCCGCCGCCGGTGATGCCCGTGGGCGGCGAGGAGAGCGAGCCGTTGGGGGAGACGACGGGGGCGAGACCGCAGGTGTCGCAGTACAGCTCACCGCCGCCCATGTCCTCGTACGAGCCCTCGCAGCCGGGGCGCTGGCACGCCGTGTTCCCGCTCATCCGTCCCCCTGCTCGCCTGCTGTCATGCCGCTCTCCGTGCCGGAGCCGTTCACCCTCACGCGCCACCCCCGCGGTCGGCCGGCCCCGGCGGGCCGGGCACGAGGACGTCCGCCGCGGCCCGCTGGTACCGCAGGACGGCCTGCTCGGCGACGCGCAGATCGCAGGGCGCGCTCCACAGCATCCGGCGCGCCGCGTCGTACCGCTCGATCAGGAAGGGGTCCTCGGCCATGCCGTGCCGGGCGACCTTCGCCTTGTACGCGTCCAGCCGGCCGCGCAGTTCGGCGCGGACCGCGAGCGGCGCCGTGACCGCGGTCAGGGACTCGCGGGCCCGCAGCAGTTCGTCCTCCGCCTCCCGCTCCAGCGACTCCAGGAGCGGCGAGAGCCGGTGCCACTGGGCGTGCCTGCGGTACTCCGCGGCGGCCGACAGCCGTTCGTGGAGCACGGTCGGCGGACCGCTCACCGCGGGCACCTCGGAGGCGGCGATCTTCGCCAGCACCTCACCGCGGGCCGTGCGCGCCTCGGCGAGCGTACGGTCGGCCCGCGACAGCACGTCGCGCAGCCGCATCAGCCGCTCCTCCGAGTCCTGGCGCACCCGCAGGACCGCCTCGATCTCGCCGCGCACGTCCTCCAGCGCGCGGGCCGCCCGGTCGTACCGCTCGGTGTCGGGCCGGCCGCCGCCCGGGGCCGAACTGCCGGGCGCGGGGCGCCAGAAGGCCAGCGGGTCGGAGATCACCTGGGCGCGGAGCGTGGACAGCTCGTGGGTGATCGACTCCAGGTCGTCGCCCGCCGGATGCTCCCCGGGCCGTACGCCCACGGAGTGCGCCAGCGAACGCGTGCGCTGCAGCTCCGCGGAGAGCAGGTCGATCCGGGCGGGCAGCGCCGACCACACGGAGTCCGCGGTCACGACCATGTCCAGCGAACTCGCGTACAGCTTGTTCATCCGCGTCACCAGCTCGGCGAGCGTGAAGTGTTCGGAGAGCCGGGCCGGGCCGGTGAGGTTCGGCAGCGGCCGGGCGGGGCCCGCGACGGTGACACCCCGGCCGCGCAGCGTCTCCGTCAGCTCCACCAGATCGTCGCGGTTCGGCCAGCGACGCCGGGCGCGCGCCTCACGGGCGCCGGTCAGCGCGGCGGTGTAGCTGTCGAAGTACGACCAGAGCAGGGTGATCGCGCCTTCGGCGGTGGCCCAGCGGTCCTTCGTGACCCCGGTCAGCTCCGCCCCTTCGAGAAGGCGGCGCCCCGCGTGGTCCTGGAGGGCGAGGAGCGAGCTCTCGATCGCCTCGTGCTCCGCTTCGAGGCGCGCCAGGGCACGGTCCACCTCGTCCCGGTCCATCACCGGTCCCGGTGGCCTTCCCGTCGCCTCGGGAAAGGAGCCCGTGCTGCCCATCGATCACCTCTCCGCTCCGCCGTACGCCGCCGTGGCGCGTGCCTGCCGGCGCTGTCCGATCCCGTTCCGCCACCGCTGCCACCGTCGTCCGCTGCCGCCGTCGTCCGCTGCCGCCGCAGCTGCCCTCAGCCGTCCTTGTACTTCGCCGTCGGCGGAGCGCTGATGCCCGGCAGCGCCGCCTTCAGCCACTTGTCGTACGAGAGCATCCAGCGGCTGTTCGCCCCACCCGCGCGATACCCGTCGAGCACCTTGTTCACCCGGGCCACCAGATCATCGTTGCCGAGCTTGGCCGCCACGCCGTAGTACTCCGACGTGAGCGGCTCCCCGACCAGCTCGACCGCCGGGTCCTGGGCCGCCTGACCGGCCGCCAGCGCGTTGTCCGTGACCACCGCGTCCACCTCGCCGAGCTGGAGCCTGACCAGGCAGTCGAGCTGGTTGGGCACCGTCAGCCGGTCCTCGTCGCCGGCCGTGTTGTCGTGCTCGTCCTTGAATATCGCGCCGTAGGACTGCTGTTCCAGCGCGTTGTACGCCGTCGATCCGTTCGCCGTGCAGACCCGCTTGCCCGCGAGAGTCCTGTTGAACCCGGTGATCGTCGAGCCCTTGGGGGCGAGCACCTGCTGCCCCGTCTCGAAGTAGGCCGTGGAGAACGCGACCTGCTTGATCCGGGCGCAGTTGATCGTCATCGTCCTGACGACCAGGTCGACCGTGTCGTTGTCCAGCGCGGCGACCCGCTGATTGGTGGGGATGGCGCGGAAGATGACGTCCTTCTCGCTGCCGAGTATGTCCTTCGCTATGGCACGGGCGAGATCGATGTCGAAGCCCTGGGGCTCCTTGGTGTCCGGGTTGAGATAACCCCACCGGTAGCTGTTCTGGTCCACCCCGATGATCAGCTTCCGGTTCTCCCGCGCCTTGATCTCCTGGATGGAGGGACCGTCCTCGTTCGAGGCCGGCACGCTGCGCTCCGGCTCCCGGCACTCCTCCGCCGTCACCGCCGGAACGGCCGTGGCCGTGCGTTCCGCCCCGCCGTCCGGGCGCTCCGCGACGGAATGGGAGAGCGGAAGCAGGGTGAGCGACGCCGTCAGCACACAGGCGCCCGCCATCGCCGAGACACCGCCCCAGCCGCGCAGCCTGTCGAACGACCGGGGACCGCGCGTCCCGCGGAACCGGTCGAGCCTGTCCCTGGCAGTCATCCCGCTCCCTCTCACCGGTACTCCGAAAGCCTGCGGCCTATGCCCAGGATCGCGCCCACCGCCGCCAGCAGGGCCAGCACCCCCGCGCCGACCGCCAGCCCCGTCAGCGCGTCCCTGCCGTCCGACGCCGCCCGCTTGAACTCCTTCTGCTCCTCCTCGACCGCCGTCCCCAGCGCCTTGTCCACCCTGTCGAACGACTGCCCCGTCGAACCGTCGTCGCCGATGACCTTCCGCACCGCCGCGCTGTAGTCACCGGTCTGGTCGATCGCGCTGACCGACTTGTGGCGCTCGCGCCACTGGGTGACCGCCGAGATCGCCTCGTCCACCGGTCTGCCGCCCGCGCTGTCGTCGGCGAGCTTCTTCGCCTCGCCGAGCGCGGTGCTGAGCTTGTCCATGCCCGTTGTGTAGTCCGTCTCGTACTTGTCGTGTTTGCCGTCCGCCGTGAGGACCGCGCCCCTGGCCACCAGGGTGAGGTTCTCGTTCGCGCGCGCCTTGAGCGAGTTGATCCTCGCCTCGTTGAGGACCTTCAGCGATTCCTGACCCTGCGTCTGGGCGTTGTTCAGCTCGGTCCGCGCGACGGTCTGGCCGACGGCCAGCCACAGCAGCAGGACCGTGGCCCCGGCGGTGGCCGCGAGGAGGCCGTGGTTGAAGACGCGGTTGGTCCGGCGGTAGTTGCGCCGCTGCGCCCACACGAGCACGCCGAGCGCGACGACACCGACCGCCAGCGAGACGAACGGCCACAGCCGCGCGTCGTCGTTGTCCCGCGCCAGCCGCTCCGTCTCCGCCGCGTACAGCTTCTCGGCGGCGGGCAGCAGTTCCCTGGTCATCTGCTCGTTGGCGTACCGCAGATAGGCGCCGCCCAGCGGCAGCCCCTGCCGGTTGTTGGCGCGGGCCCGCTCGACCAGTCCGGTGTAGCGCGGCAGACCTTCGTTGAGCGTTCTTATCTGCCGGCCGGACTCGCTCCCGCTGTCCGTGTGCGTCGCCGCCGTGATCAGCAGCCCCGACGCCGTCTCGATGTCCTTCCGGTACCGCTCCTGCACCGCGGCCGGCTCCTGGGCCCCCGCCAGGAAGCCGCTCGCCGCGGCCGTGTCGGCGTCGGCCAGCGAGCGGTAGATGTTCGCCGCGTCCGCGCTCAGCGGCTGACTGCGGCTCACCACGTCGCCCGCGGCGGAGTGCCGGTCGGCGACCTCCCACGCCGTCACCGCGCCGAACGCCACCACCAGCAGCGCCAGGGCCGCGCCGATGATCCGCAGCCGGCCCGGCTCCGTCGTCGCCGCGGCGCGCAGCCGGTCCGTCGTCTCCCACCACACCGCACGTCGCGCGGGCGGCCGCGGCGCGCCCGGGGGCGCGGACGGTGGCGCCGGCGCGTGCTGCGGAGCCGACGGTGGCGCTGTGCGCACATTCGGCGGGTATGTCACGTGACCTCCCCCTCGGTCATGGACGACGGCGGCCCGCCCCCTGCGGGCCGGGGGACAGCTCTCGGCCAGCAGTATGGCCGCAGGTACCGACAACTGCGCAAGAGCTGACTGGATCTTGATTGACGAACCGCCCGGCGCAGCCGCCCGCTCTCCCCACCATGAATACGCCGGGGCCCGGTGATCGGTTCCCCTTCACGGCAGTTCGTACGCGTTCGGATGACTCAGGACCGGGCTACCCGGCTTCTTCCCCCCGTACCCCTCGTTCCCCGGTAACCCGGGTTCCCCGCACCCACGCGCCGGCTCGGCTGACCCTACTTGGCCAGATTCGGCGGCGGCGCGAGCGGGGACGCCGCCAGGGACTGCGGGGACGTCGGGCTCGCCAGCGCCGACGGGGCCGAGACGCCCGCCGACGGGTCCGGCGCGGACTCCTCCTCGACCGGGGCCGGGACGCCCCCGACGATCCGGATGCCCGCCTCGTCGAAGGCCAGCTTGATCCGCCAGCGCAGCTCGCGCTCCACCCGGAGCGCCTGGCCGGGCATGGTCTTCGCGGAGACCCGTACCGTCACCGAGTCCAGCAGCACCGAGTCCAGGCCCAGCACCTCCACCGGACCCCACAGCCGCTCGTTCCACGGATCGTCCTTGGCGAGCTTCTCGGCCACCTGCTGGATCACCGTACGGACCCGCTCCAGGTCCTCCGTCGGCCGGACCATCACGTCCACGGCGGCCGTCGCCCAGCCCTGGCTGAGGTTGCCGATCCGCTTGACCTCACCGTTGCGTACGTACCAGATCTCGCCGTTGTCGCCGCGCAGCTTCGTGACGCGCAGCCCCACCTCGATCACCTCGCCGGAGGCCACCCCGGCGTCGATCGTGTCCCCGACGCCGTACTGGTCCTCCAGGATCATGAAGACACCGGAGAGGAAGTCGGTCACCAGGTTGCGCGCGCCGAAGCCGAGCGCCACCCCGGCGACCCCGGCGGACGCCAGCAGCGGGGCCAGGTTGATGCTCAGCGCGCCGAGCATCATCAGCGCGGCCGTGCCCAGGATCAGGAACGAGGTCACCGACCGCAGCACCGACCCGATGGCCTCCGAGCGCTGCCTGCGCCGCTCGGCGTTGACCAGCAGCCCGCCCAGGGCGGTGCCCTCGACGGTCTGGACGCTGCGGTTCATCCGGTCTATCAGCTTGGTCAGCGCCCGGCGGATCACATGGCGCAGCACCAGCGCGATCACCAGGATCAGCGTCATCCGCAAGCCGATGCTCAGCCAGGTGGCCCAGTTCTCCTCCACCCAGCTCGCCGCGTCCCCCGCCCGGTCCGCCGCCTCGTCGAGCGTGACGGGGTCGGACGCGGAGCCGGCGGCCAGTGGGACGGACCAGGACACGACAGGGAACCTCCAGATGCGGGCCGGACGGTGGTGCGGCGCGAGCGGTACGGCGGAAACGCGACATCCGGCCACGTGTACGCGACCGGATGAACCACACTAACGGGGCAACGCGGCCCGTCCGCCGCCCCGCGCGACGGAGAGACGCGCCTCACGTGGGCCCCGCGGCGTGCCCGTACGGCCCCGGTGAGGCCCGGGGCGGGCAGGACCCCTTCCGCGGGGCCTCCCGGTGCCTCCTGTGGCAGAAAACACTCCGAGCCCGTTACCTGGACGTGGTGGCGTTTCGACCAGGCATGAGGAGAGACTGAGAGCAGATCGTCCCGGCGCGAGCCACGTGCCGCCGGCGTAATAGGAGGCATCCGTGCCGCATGTCCTGGTCCTCAACGCGTCGTACGAGCCGCTCGGCGTCGTACCGCTCCGCCGCGCGCTCGTCCTCGTTCTGGAGAACAAGGCCCTCTGTCTTGAGGAATCCGGCGCCTATATGCACAGCGAGACCCGAGTCATCCCGGCCCCCAGCGTCGTACGACTCAAGCGTTTCGTGCGGGTCCCCTACCGGGGGCCCGTCCCGTTGACCCGCCGGGCGCTCTTCGCCCGTGACGGCGGACGCTGCATGTACTGCGGTGGCGTCGCAACCAGCGTCGACCACGTCATTCCGCGCAGCCGTGGCGGACAGCACGTGTGGGACAACGTGGTGGCGGCCTGCCGCCGCTGCAACCACGTCAAGGCGGACCGCCACCTGAGGGAACTGGGCTGGCGGCTCAACCACCAGCCCGCCCCGCCGTCCGGCCTGGCCTGGCGCATCATCGGCACCGGCCACCGCGACCCGCGCTGGATGCCGTACCTGCAGCCGTACGGAGCGGAGGACGCGGTGGCCCGCATCGACTCTTTCCTTTAGGAGAGCCGGCTCAGGAGAACCGGCTCCTTCCTTGAGGAGAACCGGCCCACTCAGGGGCGGGCCCGGTCCTTACCGGCGGGCCCGCCGCGCACCGCGTACGCCTCGACCGAGAAGAGTGAGTACCCGAAGCGGGTGCCCCTGGCGTCGGCCTGGATCCGGAGGTACCGGGTGTCCTTCGCGTCCAGGCCTACCGCCTCCCGCCCGCCCCTGCCGTCCCGCACCGTCGCCGCCGTACGCCATGTGCGCCCGTCCTCGGAGACCTGGACGCGGTAGCGGCTCGCGTACGCGTCCTCCCAGCGCAGCACCAGTCGGCCGACCCGCGCCGGGCGGGCCAGTTCCAGTTGGAGCCAGGCGGTGTCCTCGACCGGGGCGGACCAGCGCGTCGCCGGGTCGCCGTCCACCGCCGCCGCGGCCGGGAAGTCGGGCGTCTCGTCGCCCGAGGACGACGCCGTGGCCGTACGGGCCAGGTCCGGCCCCGCGGTGTCCGGTGCGGCGCGTACCGTCAGCGTGCGCTCCTCGCCCGCGAACGAGAGCGGCACCTCGTACGTGCCCGCGGGAGTGCCCGAGCGGACGCTGACCTCGACGGGAACGGTCCGCTGCGAGCCGCGCGGCACCGTCGTCCCCTTCGGCGCCGTCACCTTGATGCCGGAGGGCGCCTTCGCCGTCAGGCTGCCCTTCACCCCGCCGGGGCGCAGCGACGTCAGCCGCGCCTCCACCCGTTCGGGACCGCCGCCGATCCGCGCGTCCGTCTCGCCCCGCGCCAGGGTCAGCCCGGCCCGGGGCTCGTCGGCGAACCACGGTACGAACGCCACGTCGGCCGGCGGGGCCGCCGCGGCGGACCCGGCGGGACCGGCGCGGCCGCCCGACCAGACGATCCGTACCGCGTCCACCGGCTGCCCCTTCAGCGCCTTCAGCGCCGGCCCGGCGGGCTCGGTCCAGCCGCTCGGCGACAGCGGCCCCAGCGGCCGCCAGCCCTGCCCCGGCACATGGGCCTCGACGGCGGCGCCCGCGCCCGTCCCCGGCGCCGTCAGCGTGTTCAGCGTCTCGACGGGCCGGGGCCGCCCCACGCTGACGGTGTACGTGCGCCGGCCGTCCTCGCCGGTGTCCTCCGTGACCGACTGGCCCTTCGCGCGCGCCACGCCCGTCCACGCCGACGCCTCCTTCACCGCCCGGTCCAGGAAGGCGCCCAGCACCCCCTTGCCGACGGTCGCCTGGCTCGCCCCGGCCGCCGAGTGCAGCGGCGCCAGGTCCACCGAGGCCCGCCACGCGCCCGCGCCGTCGCCGCGGTCCTGGGCGCCCAGCATGTCCACCGCCAGCTCGCCCGCCTCGCCGTACCGCGCGAGCTGGTCGAGCCAGGGCCGTACCTCGTCCTCCAGCAGGCCGCCGGCCGTGCCCGAGAGGCGTTCCGGGGTCTCGCGCATCGCCGTGAACGCGCTCCGCAGCGCGGTCGCCGCGGCCGTGCGCGCCCGGCCGTCCGAATTCGTGCGCGAGCGCCAGAACTCGTCCAGCAGCGGACGCAGATAGGCGGACTCCGGCTCACCGAGGATGGACGAGGCCCCGTTGCCCGCCAGCACGCCGAGTGCGTCGCGGGCCCGGCCGTCGCCGCCCGCGAGATCCGCGATCGCGGCCCGCCAGGACTCCTGGGGCCGGTAGCCGCGCGGGTTCCACGCGTAGTCGGCGGCCGTGAACAGCGGGATGCGTGAGGCGGACGCCTGTTCCATCGCGTTGGCGAGCAGCGCGGCCGAGCCGGTGGCGACCGCCGGTTCCCGGCCGGTGTACGGGCCGAGGAAGAGCCGGCTCTGCTCGTAGTCGTTGACCGGATAGTTGTCCAGGGTGACCAGTGGGTGCTTGAAGACGGTCCGCGCCTCCTTCAGCTCCCGGCCGGTGATCGTGCGCGGCACGACCCCGACGCCGGTCCACGCCACCTGGACGCGCGGGCCGAGTGCCCCGGCCAGCGCCGCGCGGTACTCCGTCGCACCGTCCTGGTAGTACTCCGTGGGCATCACCGTGAGCCGTTGGGCGTCCGGGTGCCGCTCGGCCAGCCCGGCCGCGACCGCGTTCGCCACCCGCGCCTGCGCCCTGGCGGCCGCCTCGGGGCCGGAGCCGAACGTCTCCGCGTCCGCCCGGCAGTGCCACTCGCTGTAGCTGACGTCCTGGAACTGGAGCTGGAAGGCGCGCACCCCCAGCGCCCACATCGCGTCGATCTTGCGCTGGAGCGCCGTGAGGTCCCGCTCGGAGGACATGCACATGGCCTGGCCGGGGGAGACGGCCCAGGCGAGCGTCACATGGTTGCGCCGGGCGCGCTCGGCCAGCTCGCGGAAGTCCGCGCGCTGCGCCGCGGGGTACGGATCGCGCCAGCGCGCCTGCCGGAAGGGGTCGTCGCCGGGCGCGTACAGATAGCGGTTCTGTTTGGTGCGTCCCATGAAGTCGAGCTGCGCGAGACGCTGCGTGTGGTTCCAGGGGCGGCCGTAGAAACCCTCCGCCGTACCGCGTACGGCCGTGCCCGGCCAGTCGCGTACGACCACACCGGGTACGGCGGGCCGCTTGTCGCCGTTGCCCCGGCCGTTCGGGGAGACGAGCTGGCGCAGGGTCTGGGCCGCGTGGAACAGGCCGTCGGGACCGATGCCGTCCAGGGCGACGGTGGACCGGCCCGCGACGGTGCCCACCGCGAGCCGGTAGCCCCCGGAGGGGATGTCGGCCTGCTCGGGGGCGCGCAGCGCGTCGAGCGCGGCCCGCGCTCCCGCCCCGCCCGCGAGGACGACCGGGCCTTTCCCGGGAAGGGCTCCGGTGGCGGACGCCGTCACGCTGTGCACCGTACGGACGCCCGCGGAGCGCAGCACCGCCACCAGCTCCCGTACGGCGTACGGATCGGCGCCCGTGCCCGCGACGACGGTCGCCTCGTCCCCGAGGGGGACGGCCTTCCCGGCGGCCCGGATGGTCTGCGGCCGGGGCCAGACGGCGGGAACCTTGTCCCGGCTCGCCCGTTCGGGTGACGAGGCCGCGGGGGGCCCCGGGTCTCGGGGGGCGGCGAGTGCGCCCGGCGCGGCACCGAGAAGACCGCCGATCACGGCGACGGCCACGGCGGTCGCGGTCCCCCTCCGGTGCCCGCTGTGCCCGAGCTGCATGCCCGACTCCCCTCCTGCTGTTTGCCGGTACCACCGGTACCGCTGCCAACCCGGCGCCGAGCGCCAACGAGCCCACCACCCCCGTGGTGAGGGTGTCAATGCATGCGGCCGTTGTGTCGCATTTGCCCGTTGTGGTAAGCAGGACCCCGCACCGGGCGGTGATGATCTCCGCTGGGCGTCAATACGTTCGAGCGGGCCCGCAGGTTCGAGGAACAGATCGTGACTCGACACACGTTTACGGGGTGTGGACGTCTGCGGTCCCGTCCGCTGGGTAGGGCTGCGGTGTCCTGTTCCCTGTCATCTGGAGGCGCCGTCATGGCCGCATCCGCTCAGCTCCTGCTCTCCGCATTCTCCAAACAGGCCCAGCCCGCACCGCTGACCAGCGAGCCTCCGCTCGCCGCCGACCTCGCGGGCCCCCTGACCAGCGAGCCCCCGCTCGCCGACGCCGCCCCTCTCACCAGCGAACCGCCCCTCGCCGACACCGCCCCGCTGACCAGTGAGCCGACCGCGCCCGGCACCGCCGGCGGTACGGAGTCCCCAGGGGTATGACCGTCTGAACCAAGGAGTCCGCATGGGCTTGGCCAGGCTCGCCGAGCTGCACGGTGTCGCCACCGCGTACTCACCCGCACCGGGCACCGAGGTCCCGGTCCCCGACGACACGGTCGTCTCCGTGCTCGCCGCGCTGGGCGTCGACGCGTCCACACCCGCGGCGGTGAGCGCCGCCCTGAGCGGTGCCGAGTCCGCCGACGGGAGCCGTCTGCTCCCACCCACGCTCGTCCTGTGGCACCCGCCCCGAGGATCCGGGACCGGCCCCCCTGACGGTGCCGACGGTGTCGAGGGCGGCGACAGCACCGGTGCGGGTACGGACCGGCCGCTGCCGGCCGCCCTGACGGCCCTCCCCGCGGGCTCGACGCTCCGCGTGGAGGTCGAGTACTGGCGGAGCGCGCGCGGGGAGACGATCGAACTGCCGTGCGCTGCCCCCGCGCCCGCCGCGGCCTGCGTGCCCGCCACCCCCTCCGGGTGGGCCCGGCTGCCGCTCGGCGTGCACCGGCTCTCCGTCGAGGCCCCCGACGGCCGTACGGGACGGGCCGTGCTCGTCGTCGCGCCCGACCGGGTGCCGGAGGCCCCCGCCCGTACCCACGGCTTCCTGGTGCAGCTCTACTCCCTCCTCTCCGCCCGCTCCTGGGGCATGGGCGACCTCGGCGACCTCGCCGAACTGGCCACCTGGTCGGGCCGGTCCCTCGGCGCGGGCTTCGTCCAGATCAACCCGCTGCACGCCGCCGTGCCCGGCGCCCCGGCCGACCCCTCCCCGTACCGCCCCTCCTCGCGCCGCTTCCCCGACCCGGTCCATCTGCGGATCGAGGCCGTGCCGGAGTACGCGTACGTACGCGGCCCGGACCGCGAGCGGCTCGACGCGCTGGTGGAGAAGGCCGCCGCGCTCCGCGAGGCCGTCCTGGGCAAGAGGGGCAGGCCCGACGCCCCGGAGGGCGGCGGGCTGATCGACCGTGACGCCGTGTGGGAGCTGAAGCGCGCGGCCCTGGAGATCCTGGACCGCGTCCCGCTCGGCCCCGGCCGGCAGGCCGACTACTGCGACTTCCTCGCCGCCCAGGGCCGTGCCCTGGAGGACCACGCCACCTGGTGCGCCCTCGCCGAGGTGCACGGCCCCCGGTGGCGCGACTGGCCGGACGGGCTGCGCGACCCGCGCTCCGCCGAGACCGCCGCCGCCCGGACCGGGCTGCTCGACCGCATCGACTTCCACTGCCGCCTCGCCTGGCTCACGGACGGCCAGCTCGCCGATGCCTCCCGGGCGGCCCGGGACGCCGGAATGCCCGTCGGGATCGTCCACGACCTCGCCGTCGGGGTGCACCCGGACGGCGCCGACGCCTGGGCGCAGCAGGACACGTTCGCGGACGGCATCTCCGTCGGCGCCCCGCCGGACGCCTTCAACGCGCTGGGCCAGGACTGGGGGCTGCCGCCCTGGCGCCCGGACATCCTGGCCGCGTCCGGCTTCGCCCCGTACCGCGGACTGCTCCAAGGCCTGCTGCGACACGCGGGGGCGCTGCGGATCGACCATGTCATGGGGCTGTTCCGGCTCTGGTGGGTGCCGCGGGGACGGCCGCCCACGCACGGCACGTACGTGCGCTACGACGCGGAGGCCATGCTCGCCGTCCTCGCCCTGGAGGCGCACCGGGCGGGCACCGTGGTCATAGGGGAGGACCTGGGCACGGTCGAGCCCGGCGTACGCGAGACGCTGGAGCGGCGCGGCGTGCTCGGCACCTCGGTGCTCTGGTTCGAGCGCGACTGGGCCGGTACGGGGCGCCCGCTGCCGCCCGAGAGCTGGCGCGAGGGGTGCGTGGCCACCGCCACCACCCACGACCTGCCGTCCACCGCCGCGCGGCTCACCGGCGAGCACGTGGAACTGCGCCACCGCCTCGGCCTGCTCACCCGCCCGCTGGCGCAGGAGCAGTCGGAGGAGCACGCGGAGGTCGCCGAGTGGCTCGGCTGCCTCGCCCGGCTCGGGCTGCTGCCCGGTGGCTACGGCGGTGACGACGACGAGGAGGAGGCCATCCGCGCGGTCTACCGCTTCCTGCTGCGCACCCCGGCGCGCATGGTCGGGGTCTGGCTGCCGGACGCGGTGGGCGACCGCCGCCCGCAGAACCTGCCGGGCACCTGGGACCAGTACCCCAACTGGCGGCTGCCCGTCGCGGACGCGCGGGGCCGCCCGATGACGCTGGAGGAGCTGGCCGCCTCGCCGCGCCTGCACCGCCTGACGGAGGTGCTGCGGTCCGGATGAGCCCGGGCGTCATCCGCGTACGGGCCCGTCCGGCACCGCGGGGGGCGGGCTCGTACGGACCCGGCGGTCGGGCTCGTACGGCACCCCGCCCGCGCGGGGCTCAGGGGCGTTCGCTACGTTTGCACCGTGGACAAGAAGAACACTCTGCGCGCCGGCGCCCTGGCGGCCGGTACGACGCTGATGATGCTGCTCATGACGTCCCCGGCCCTCGCGCTGACCCGGGACGACGGCGACGACCCCGGCCCGGGCCTGAGTGTGGCCGAGACGCTCGGCCTGTTCGTGGTCACGCCGCTGGTGATCTTCGGCGTCATCGCCGGTCTGGTGATGGTGCTCGACAAGTCCCGCAAGCAGCACGCCTGACGCCTCCGCCTCCGAAGGCGCCGCCCGCACCACAGTTCGGTGCCCGGGCGGCGCCTTCGCGCGTGTCCGGTGACCCCAGGGCGGCAGGCGCTACGTGGGGAGCTGCCATCGCTGGTTCACGCCGGTGTGGCAGTCGAAGATGATGAGCGGCGTGCCGTTGTCCGATTTTCCCTCTTTCAGGTCCAGGCACCGGCCCGACCCCACGTTCTTGAGCGTCCCGTCGGCCTGGCTCTCCCACTGCTGCGCCGGGGTTCCGTTGCAGTCCCACAGCCGTACGGGCGTCCAGTTGTCCGTGCCGCTCCACTCCACGTCCATGCACTTGCCCAGCGCCTGGATCCGGCCCTCGCCGAGCACCTTCCAGCGCTGGGCGTCGGTGTTGTTGCAGGTCCACAGCTGAAGGCCGGCACCGTTCTCCGTGTCGGAGTTGGCGACATGCAGGCACTTGGAGTCCATCCCGGTCACCGCGCCCTCCGGTTCCGCCGGCGTGTCGTCCTTGGGCGGCAGCGCGACCGGGGACTCGGCCGCCCCCGTGGGCGAGGACTGCCCGCCCGCGCCGAGGGCCTCGGTGTCGCCCCAGTCGGGTCTGACCACCAGTAACACCGCACCGACGAGCGCCACGACCAGGGCGGCGCTCGCCGACACCAGGGCGGCCCGCCGCCCGGCGTCCCGCGCGGGGGGAGCCGCCGGGACGGGCCGTGCCGGGGCGAGCAGCGTCCGGGGCGCGGCGGCGACCGTCGGGTCCTCGTGCGGCGTCTGCGGGGTGTGCGCGGCGGCGACGGGCGGCGTGTCCGGTGACCGCGAGGGGACCGGGTGGCCCGCCACCCCGTCCAGGACCGTCGGGACGGGGCTCTGTGCGGCGACGAGCTGCCGGTAGACCGGGTCCTCGGTGAGCGCGGACCGCACGTCGCACCGCCGGATGATCTCCGCGGGATCCGGCCGCCGCTCGGGCGTCACCTCGACACATGCGGTGATCAGCTCCGCGAGGTCCGGATCGACGCCGTCGACGTCGATCTCCCCGTTGAGGCTGCGGTAGACCACCCCCGCCGCGTTGTCCCCGAAGGGGCCGCGCCCGGTCGCCGCGTACGCCATGGTCGCCCCGAGGGCGAACACGTCGGCCGCCGGGCCGACCAGGCTCTCGGTGATCACCTCGGGCGCGGTGTAACCGAGGCTGCCCACCGTCTGTCCGACCTGCGTGAGCGCGGTCTGGTCCGTCGTACGGGCGATGCCGAAGTCGATCAGCCGGGGCCCGTCGGGCGACAGAATGATGTTCTGCGGCTTCAGATCGCGGTGGCTGACCCCGCGCAGGTGCACGTCCGCGAGCGCCTCGGCGAGGGCGGCGAACAGCAGCAGACAGAACCGGTGCGGCAGCCCGCCCGGCACCTGCGACCGGATCGCCGCGGCGAGCGTGGGGCCCGGCACGTACTCCGTCGCCAGCCAGTACGGCCGGGCGTCGACCTCCGCCTCGACCAGTGCCGCCGTGTACGCGCTGCGCACCCGCCCCACCGTCTCCACCTCGCGGCGGAACCGGGTCATGATGTCGGCGGAATCGGCGAAGTCGTCCCTGACCACCTTGATGGCGAGCAGCCGTCCCCCGGGCGAACGCCCCAGGTAGACCTGTCCCATGCCGCCCGCGCCGATGCGCGCGAGGATCGTGTGGTGGCCGAGCTTGGTGGGGTCAGTGGTACGCAGCTGATTCACGACCGGACCATCTCATATACACCGCACAGGAGTTGAACTGGGTGGGCGCTGCGACCGGGCCGGGGCCGGGGGCGGCCGGCGACGCCGGGCCGGGACCGGCACCCGCCCGGTCGCAGCGCCTGGAGGGGAACCGCGGGTGGGTCAGACGAGGTTCGGGACGGCCCCGGCGATCTCCTTGTTCCAGTTGGTGACGACGGGCTTGTCGATCTGGGCCGTGTCGGGAAGCTTGATCTCGACCGGGTCCGGGTCGTCGTCGGAGAGGGAGATGATGACGCTCTCGAACTCTATGTAGTTGTCGACGTCCTCGGTGGTCTTGGGGTTGATGCCGGCGTAGGCGACGGCGGAGCCGGTGAGCTTGATGGGGGGTTCGCCGCCCTGCCCGATGGGGGAGGCGATGCCCTCCGTGCGGGAACCGAAGGACACGTTGGGGGTGTTGACGTCGAGGGTGCAGGTGATGCCGGGCTTGGCCTTGGCGGTGACGAGGTAGTAGCCGCCGGCCTGGGTCTCCACGGTGACCTTGAAGTCCACGTCGTTGTTGCCGCAGGACTGCCCGTAGCCGTCCTTCTTGGGGTCGTCGGAGCCGCCGGCCGAGTCGGAGGAGCCCGAGTCCTTGGAGCCGGAGCCACCGGATCCCGAGTCCTTCGAACCGGAGTCCTTGGAACCGGAGTCGGAGCCGGAGTCGCCGGAACCGCCCGTGGTGGAGCTGCCACCGCTGGAGCCGGAGGTGGCGGCGGAGGTGGCCGCGGAGTCCGTGGCGCCGTCCTCCTCGGGGCCGCAGGCGGTCATGGTCGCGGCGAGGGCCGTTACCGTGGCGGCGGCGAGGACGAGGCGGGCGGAACGGGCGGCGAGACGCGAACGCATCTTGATCTCCAGCGGCTGTCGGTTGCGGTGTTTCCTGCTGACACCGATGACATTAGGGCCGACTCGATCCTGAAATGATCCCGTCAATGTCCGGGTTCTGTCTCAGCGAACCGGTTCCATGAAAACGCGTCGGATCCGAACGAACCCCAGGTCAGAGGCTATGCGGGCACCGCCCGCGCCCCACGGGGCAGCGCACGAGGTCCCTACGGGCACCCTGCCCGAACCCGCGTCCCCGGACCGCACCGGGGCGGGGCGGTGCGGGCGACGGGTGCACATCCCGCCCCGACCGGAGACGGGGACGCTCCTGGGGAACCGCTCCCGGCCGCCACGTGGCCCCGCGCCCGGTGGCCACCCGCAGGTGACCACCGGGCACACCAGGCGTGCCGGGCTCGCCGGGCTCATCGGGCAACCGGGATCGGCTCACGGCCGACAAGCCCCCGGCGTCAGCCGGCTACGCGCCCGCCGCCTCGTCCGCCGCCTGGGCCCGCAGGGCGCGTTCCACGCCCGAGCGGGACTCCGAGATCAGGCGGCGCAGGGCCGCGTTCGGTCCCGCCGAGGCGAGCCAGGCGTCCGTCGCGTCCAGGGTCGCCTGCGAGACCTGGATCGCCGGGTAGAGGCCGATCGCGACCTGCTGCGCCATCTCGTGCGAGCGCGCGTCCCAGACGCCCGCGACCGCCGCGAAGTACTTCTCCGCGTACGGCGCCAGCAGCTCGCGCTGGTCGGTCTGGACGAAGCCGCCGATCACCGCCTCCTGGAGGGAGTTGGGCAGCTTGTCGCTCTCCACGACCGACGCCCATGCCTCCGCCTTGGCCTCGGCCAGCGGGCGGGCCGAGCGGGCGGCGGCCGCGTGGCGTTCGCCCGCCGCCGTGCGGTCGCGCTCGTACTCCGCCGCGATCTCCTCCTCGTCGTGCAGCCCGACCGCCGCCAGCCGCTGGACGAACGCCCAGCGCAGCTCCGTGTCGACCGCCAGGCCCTCGACCGACTCCGTGCCGTCCAGCAGTCCCTGCAGCAGGTCGAGCTGGTGCGGGGTACGGGCGGTCGCCGCGAAGGCCCGTGCCCACGCGAGCTGGTGGTCGCTGCCCGGCTCCGCCGCCCTGAGGTGGGCCAGCGTCGCCTCCGTCCACTGCGTCAGCCCCGCCTCGCGCCACGCGGGCGCCGCGTACAGGTCGAGGGCCAGCTTCACCTGGCGGTGCAGCGACTGGACGACGCCGATGTCCGACTCCTTCGCGATGCCGGACAGCACCAGCGCCAGGTAGTCGCGGGTCGCCAGCTCGCCGTCGCGCGTCATGTCCCACGCCGACGCCCAGCACAGCGCGCGCGGCAGCGACTGCGTGAAGTCCCCGAGGTGCGCGGTGACCACGCGCAGCGACTCCTCGTCGAGCCGGACCTTCGCGTACGACAGGTCGTCGTCGTTGAGCAGGATCACGGCCGGGCGCGGGGTGTCCGCCGGGAACGGCACCTCCGTACGCTCGCCGTCGACGTCCAGCTCGATCCGGCTGGTACGGACGAGCTTGCCGTCGTTGTCCGGGTCGAGGTCGTAGCAGCCGACCGCGATCCGGTGCGGGCGCAGAGTGGGCTCGCCCTTGGCGCCCGCCGGGAGCGCCGGGGCCTCCTGCCGTACCGCCAGCGAGGTCACGTTCCCCGCCTCGTCCAGCTCGATCTCCGGGCGCAGGATGTTGATGCCGGCCGTCTCCAGCCACGCCCTCGACCAGGTCTTCAGATCACGCCCGGAGGTCTCCTCCAGCGCGCCCAGCAGGTCCGACAGGCGCGTGTTGCCGTAGGCGTGCGCCTTGAAGTACGCCTGCACGCCCTTGAAGAACTCGTCCTGCCCGACGTACGCGACGAGCTGCTTCAGCACGGAGGCGCCCTTGGCGTACGTGATGCCGTCGAAGTTGACCAGCACGTCGTCCAGGTCGCGGATCTCCGCCATGATCGGGTGCGTGGAGGGCAGCTGGTCCTGCCGGTACGCCCACGTCTTCATGGAGTTGGCGAACGTCGTCCAGGAATGCGGCCACCGCGAGCCCGGCGCGTACGCCTGGCAGGCGATCGACGTGTACGTGGCGAACGACTCGTTCAGCCACAGGTCGTTCCACCACTCCATGGTGACCAGATCGCCGAACCACATGTGCGCCAGTTCGTGCAGGATCGTCTCGGCCCGCGTCTCGTACGCCGCGTCCGTCACCTTCGAGCGGAAGACGTACTGGTCGCGGATGGTCACCGCGCCCGCGTTCTCCATGGCGCCCGCGTTGAACTCCGGGACGAAGAGCTGGTCGTACTTGGCGAAGGGGTACGCGTAGTCGAACTTCTCCTGGAACCAGTCGAAGCCCTGGCGCGTGACCTCGAAGATCGCGTCCGCGTCCAGGTACTCGGCGAGCGAGGGCCGGCAGTAGATGCCCAGCGGCACGGACTGCCCGTCCTTCTCGTACGAGCTGTGCACCGAGTGGTACGGGCCGGCGATCAGCGCGGTGATGTACGACGAGATGCGCGGCGTCGGCTCGAAGACCCAGGTGTGGTCCCGGGGCTCCGGCGTCGGCGAGTTGGAGATGACGGTCCAGCCCTCGGGCGCCTTCACGGTGAACTGGAAGGTGGCCTTCAGGTCCGGCTGTTCGAAGGACGCGAAGACGCGCCGCGCGTCCGGGACCTCGAACTGCGTGTAGAGGTACGCCTGCTCGTCCACCGGGTCGACGAAGCGGTGCAGCCCCTCGCCCGTGTTGGTGTACGCGCACTCCGCGACGACCGTCAGCTCGTTCGGACCCTCGTGCAGCTCCTTGAGCGCGATCCGCGAGTCGGCGAAGACGGCGGCGGTGTCCAGCGCGGTGCCGTTCAGCACCACCTCGTGCACGGCGGGCGCCACCAGATCGATGAAGGTCTCCGCCCCGGCCTCGGCACTGCGGAACCGCACGGTGGTCACGGACCGGAAGGTGCCGCCCTCCTGTGCGCCGCTGAGATCGAGGTCGATCCCGTACGAGTCAACGCTGAGGAGGCGTGCGCGCTGCTGTGCCTCTTCGCGGGTCAGATTTGTGCCAGGCACCCGGTTCATCTCCTCGGTATGTGACGTTTGGAGTCATCCTTCCACGGCGGGTACGGGAGATGCGGTGGCATATGTATGGCTGCCCAGGTCTCCGGCGGAGGGCCGGGGGCGCGCGGGTGTTGATCCGGGGCGCCGGCAGGCGAACGCTTGTCCTATGCATCGGATGGCTCAGGCATCAGGACCGCCCCCGGAGAAGAGCGCGTTACCCCCGTCCGTCCTCGCCGTCGCCGCCGCCACCTTCTGTGTCGTCACGACGGAGATGCTGCCCGTCGGGCTGCTCACCCCCCTCGGCCGGGGGCTGGGCGCCTCCGACGGTACGGCCGGGCTCGCCGTCACCCTGCCCGGGCTCGTCGCGGCGCTCGCCGCGCCCCTGCTGCCGGTCGCCGCGCGCCGCGCCGACCGGCGGACCGTGCTCCGGGCGCTGCTGCTCCTGCTCGCCGCGGCCAACGTGCTCTCCGCGCTCGCGCCCGCCTTCGGCTGGCTGCTGCTGGCGCGCGGCCTGGTCGGGGTCTGTGTCGGGGGCGTGTGGGCGATCGCGGCCGGGCTCGCCGCGCGCCTCGTCGGCGGGGCCGGGGTGGGGCGGGCCACCGCCGTGATCTTCAGCGGGACCGCGGTGGCGTCCGTGCTCGGGGTGCCGGCCGGGACGCTGATGGGGGGTCTCGCCGGGTGGCGCTGGGCATTCGGCGCGATGGCGGTGCTGGCCGTCGCGGCGGCCGCGCTGCTCGCCGTGCTGCCGCCCCTGCCCGCGCGGGAGGCGGTACGGCTCGGGGAGGTCGCGGGGCTGTTCCGTACGCCGGGAGTACGGGCCGTCCTGGTGGCGGCCGGGCTGCTGGTCACCGGGCACTTCGCCGCGTACACCTATGTGCGCCCGGCGCTGGAGCGGGTGGCGGGGATCGGCCCGGGGCCGGTCAGCGGGCTGCTGCTGGGGTACGGGGCCGCCGCCCTCGCGGGGACCTTCCTGGCGGGCGCGGCCGCCGCCCGCGCCCCGCGCCGGGCGCTGCTCGGCCTCGCGGCGCTGCTGGCCACGACGGTCTTGCTGACCGTTCCGGCGGGCGGTTCGCCGGCCGCCGCCGTGGCGCTGCTGCTGGTGTGGGGCGTGGCGTACGGCGGGGTGCCGGTCAGCGCCCAGAGCTGGCTGATGACGGTGGTCCCGGAGCACCGGGAGGCGGGCTCCGCGCTCTTCACCGGGGTGTTCAACGCGGCCATCGCCCTCGGCGCGCTCCTCGGCGGCCGGGCCGTGGACCGCCATGAGGTCGCCGGGGCCTTCGGGCTCGGCGGCGCGCTGGCCGCGCTCGCCGTCGTCCTGGGGGCGGGAATGACGGCGGGGCGGGTGCCCCGTACCACCGGTCACTGAGACCGGGAGGCACGGGGGCACCCGCCCCGCCGCCGGGCGCCGTGCTACGCCGTCACGCCGACAGCTCGGCCGCCACCAGCTCCGCGATCTGCACCGCGTTCAGCGCCGCCCCCTTGCGCAGGTTGTCGCCGGAGAGGAAGAGCGCCAGCCCGTTCTCCGCCGTCTCGTCGGTACGGATGCGGCCGACGTACGACACGTCCTTGCCCGCGGCCTGGAGCGGCGTCGGGATCTCGGACAGCTCCACGCCGGGCGCGTCCTTCAGCAGCTCGTACGCGCGGGCCACGCTCAGCGGACGGGCGAAGCGGGCGTTGACCTGGAGGGAGTGGCCGGAGAAGACCGGCACGCGCACGCAGGTGCCGGAGACCTTCAGCTCCGGGATCTCCAGGATCTTGCGGGATTCGTTGCGGAGCTTCTGCTCCTCGTCGGTCTCGAAGGAGCCGTCGTCCACGATGCCGCCGGCGAGCGGCACCACGTTGAAGGCGATGGGGCGCTGGTAGACGGAGGGCTCGGGGAAGTCCACGGCCCCGCCGTCGTGCGTCAGCTTGTCCGCCTCGGCGACGACCTTCTGCGCCTGCCCGTGCAGCTCGGCGACGCCGGCCAGCCCCGAGCCGGACACGGCCTGGTACGTCGTGGCGACCAGCGCGGTCAGCCCGGCCTCGGCGTGCAGCGGGCGCAGCACGGGCATGGCGGCCATCGTGGTGCAGTTCGGGTTGGCGATGATGCCCTTGGGGCGGTCCGCGATCGCGTGCGGGTTGACCTCGGAGACGACGAGCGGGACCTCGGGGTCACGGCGCCAGGCGGAGGAGTTGTCGATCACGACGGCGCCCTGACCGGCGACCTTCTCGGCGAGCGCCTTCGAGGTGGCGCCGCCGGCCGAGAAGAGCACGATGTCGAGCCCCGCGTAGTCGGCCGTGGCGGCGTCCTCGACGGTGATCGGGGTGCCACCCCACTCGATGGTGGAGCCCGCGGAGCGGGCGGACGCGAACAGCCGCAGCTCGGTGACCGGGAAGTTCCGTTCGGCCAGGATGCTGCGCATGACCGTGCCGACCTGACCGGTGGCTCCGACGATTCCGACCTTCACTGGGGCTCCTTCACTCGCGACTGTCCCGGGAACGCGTTCTCTCATGATGCGTATGTCCCCGGTCGGTTTGTCCAATCCATTGTCCGAGGAGCGGGACGGGCGGACCGGGGACGACGCGAAGCGCGGACCGCCGGCAACGCGAAGGGCGGGCGCCCGTTCGGACGCCCGCCCCTTACCGGCTGTCACGCAGAGGTCACGGTGTGACGCTCTCGATGATCACGCTGCCGGTGCCCGCGGCCGTACCGCGCGCGTTCAGCAGCTTGACCTCGCCGAAGAACTGCCGGCCCGCCGGGGCCGCGCTGCTCACCAGGACGTTCGCCGAGACCTCGGCCGACGCGCCGGTGGGGAGCTTCACGGGCTTGGAGGCGTCGGCCGTGACCGAGCCCAGGGACGCCGAGTAGTACACGTCGCGGTAGTCGTACGCCGTGGTCCCGGCCGGGACCGAGTAGGCGTCCACCAGGATCGTGTACGTGCCGGCGGCCGGGTTGGCCAGGCTGACGGCCTCCTCCGAGCCCGCCGAGGTCGACGCGCCGAGCTGCACGCCGTCCCGGTAGACCAGGAGGTCCAGGTCGGCGCCGTTGTCCGAGGTGCCGCCGATGGCCACGTCGAGCCGCTCGACGCCCGCGCCGAGGGTGACGGTCGTCGTCTGCTGGTCACCGTCCGAGATCGTCGGGCGGGTGACCTTCGCCGAGCCCAGCGAGCCGCCGCCGAGGGTGCCGTCGATCGCCGCGAAGCCGTTGGTGACCTTCCAGGTGACCGGCGTCGCGGTGCCGATCTTCGCCTCGGGGATCGAGGTGACCGCCGGGTCGAAGGAGGCGCCCATCAGCGTCACGTCCAGGGTGTACGGGTTGTCCAGCAGCGGCGACGTACGGCGCGACTCCACCTCGATCTCCCAGACACCGGGCGCCGGGTCCGCGTACGAGCGCACGTCGGGGCGGCAGGTGTTGTTGGGGTTCGGGTAGTTCGGGTAGCAGTTGACCGTCGAGCTGTTCTCCATCGCCACGCCGTACGGGTGCAGCGAGATGAAGCGGGTCTGGCTGTCCTTGGCGAGCCCGCCGAGCGCCACCTCCAGCGTCTTGGCGCCCTCCGGCACGGTGACGAAGTACGACGTCGAGCTGTTGCGCTGCACCGAGCCCTTCGCCGTGACGGTGTACGCGGGCTTCGACGCGCCCGTCAGCTCCTTCGCGACGACCACGGTGGCGAGGATCTGCTTGTCCACACCCTCCGTGCGCCGGTCGTCGACCTCCAGGATCGCGCTGTGCACCCCGGCGGAACCGGGTCGGGCCTGGACCTTGACGGTCACCGGCTGGTTCAGCGGCAGCTTGATCCGGTCACTGCCGAGCAGCCGGAACGTACCGTCGTCGTACTTCCACTTCAGCCGGTGCTCCAGCGCGCCCTGCCCGCCCGTGGTCCGGGTGATGACGACGTCGTACGTACGGCTCTGGCCGGCCTTCAGCCCGCCCTCGCGGTCGTACACACCGGTGCCGAAGCCCGGGGTCTTCAGGAACTGGTCGAGCGCGGTGTCGACCGGTGCCTTCACGCCGTACTCGTGAGCGGCGACCGCGTGCTTGCCGGAGGCGCGCTCGATCGACTTCCACGCGTCCACGACATCGATGAGACCGGCGCCCTGCTCGTGCGCCTGGAGACCGGAGATCTTCGACGCGGTGCTGGTGAGCGCCGTGCGCAGCTTCGCCGGGGAGAGCTCGATCTTCTTCTGCTTCGCGGCGGAGATCAGCAGCGCGCTCGCGCCCGCGGCCTGCGGGGAGGCCATCGAGGTGCCCTGGAGCATCGAGTAGCCGGGGGGCAGCGCGTACCCCGCCTCGGCGACCGGGCCGCCGGGCGCCCAGGTCTGGGTGGAGTTGATGGCCGCGCCGGGCGCGGTCAGGGTCGGCGTGAAGCCGCCGTCCTCGCGCGGGCCCCGGGAGGAGAAGGGGAGCAGCGCGTACTTCTTCGACACGCCGGAGCCGTAGTTGGCGGCCCAGGTCTCCTTGGAGATCGACGCGGCGACGGAGATGACCTTGTCGGCCAGGGCCGGGTCGCTGATGGTGTTGGTGCCGGGGCCGTCGTTGCCCGCCGAGATGACGAGTTGGACGCCGTAGGTGTCGATGAGCCGGTTGTACAGCTCGGCACGGGCGTTGTTGCCGTCGTTGAGCGGCGGCAGACCGCCGATCGACATGTTGACGATGTCGACGCCGCGGTTGACGACGAGGTCGATCATGCCCTCGGTGAGCGCGACGCTGGTGCAGCCGCCGCTCCAGGTGCAGGCGCGCGAGGAGACCAGCTTGGCGCCGGGCGCCGCGCCGTTCATCGTGCCGCCGAAGAGCCCGTTGGCCGCGGTGATGCCCGCGACATGGCTGCCGTGCGAGCCCTCGATGACACCGATGCTGACGTAGTCGGACGTTGCGCCCGCGGCGTTGTAAACGACGTCCTTGCGGATCTCGACGGTGAACGGGATGCGCTCGACCACCGGGGTGGCCGGGTCGTCCGTGCCGAAGTAGCCGATCTGGAAACCGTCCTTGTACGGCTTCATCGCGGCGTTGTTCGTGAAGTCGCCGTCGTTGTCCAGGTCGACGCGTACGGTGCCGGTCGCCGGGTCGTACAGCACGCCCCACACGTCGGTGGTGTCGCCGTCGCGGTTGAGGTCACCGGCCATGTCGCCGCCGAGGGTGGCCCGTTCGGCGAAGGTGGTGAACTTGTACGAGCCCGCGGGGGCCTTCCACGTACGGCCGGCCGCCGTGAACGACGGGCCGCTGACCGCGCCGTTCATCCGCAGCCAGGTGCCGTCGCCGTCGGAGACCGGGTCGGTGGCGGTCACCCAGTCGACGACCTTGCGCTCACCGGTGGTGGTCTTCTGGAGCGCGGGGTGGCCCAGGTCGATGCCGGTGTCCAGGATGCCGATCGTGACGCCGCGTCCGTCGGCCTTGGGGTGCTTCTTGACGAAGTCGACCGCGCCGGTCTCGAAGGACGGGTTGTACGGGTTCTTCGCGGGCGTCTTCCGGTCCGGCGCCGGGTACTTCTTCACGGCCGGGCTCTTCGCGGAGTTCTTGGCCGCGGAGCTCTTGGACGCGGAGCCCGGCGCGGTGTCCGCCGCGGGCCGCGGGTCGTCCAGCTCGATCTCCTGCTGGAGATCGATGCCGTGGACCGACGAGAGCTTCTGCGCCGCCTTGATCGCCGCGTCGGCCTTGCCGGTGGGCAGTGTCGCGCGGACGTAGCCGAGCTTGTCGTACGTCTTGCCGACCACGACGCCGTCGACGGCGTCCAGTTGGCCGACGACCTGCTCGGTGGCGCCGGGGGCCGTGGCGATCATCACGGTGACGTTCTTCTCGCCCTCGGCCTTCGCCTTGGCGAGCAGATCGGCGTCGGCCGCGCCCAGTTTGTCGGAGCCGGCGGACGACTTCACGGGCGCGGGGGCGGCCGGGTCGTCGGCGCCCGTCGCGGAGAACGCGGGCACCGTGCCGGCGGCCATCAGCGCGGCCACCAGGCCGGCTGCCGCCGCGACCCGGGCCACGCGTCTCGGCCCGGATATGGAGCTGTTGGATTCGATGGTCATCAGCATCCTTGTTCGGTGAAAGAGGCAGTCCGGATTTCGGTACCGGATGACCGATCAGCTTTTCGTATAAGTCGGGGTTTTGTGGAGAGCTGCCAGGGGCGCGTTTGAGTCATGGCGGAGATCCGCCACCGCGTCACTTGCGCCAAAGGGTGGAACAAACGGGCGATCGGTACCAGGTCAACCGGCGCCGCGTGCGCGGCCGGTCGCGCTACGGGCGCCGCGACCGGCCGGAGCTGCTCGGGGAGGGGCACTAGGCTCACGGAATGAACCAGGAGCTACGAGTGGCCGCGTATGCCGTGTGCGTCCACGACGGACAGATCCTCCTCGCGCGCTGGGTGGCGAAGGACGGCACCAAACGCTGGACCCTCCCGGGCGGTGGCATGGACCACGGCGAGGACCCCGTGGACGCGGCCGTACGCGAGGTGGAGGAGGAGACCGGCCACCTCAGCGAGATGACGGCGCTCCTGGGAATGGACTCGATCCGCCGCCGCTACCCGCGCAAACTGGGCGCCTTCGCCGACTTCCAGGGGCTGCGCATCATCTACGAGGGCCGGATCACCGGGGGCGAACTCCGCCCCGAGGCGCAGGGATCCACCGATCTGGCCGCCTGGCACGCGCTGGACGCGCTCGGCGCCCTCGACCGGGTCGAGCTCGTCGACGTCGGCGTACGCCTCTGGCGCGAACGGCCGGCCGTCGGCCGGGTCACCGGTTCGGAGCACACCCCCGCCGAACCGGGTCGGGCGGAAAACGGCTGAAACCGGGTCAACCTCGGCTGGGCGGGCAGCCGGTCGGGTGCCGACCGGGTCCTGATCGCCGACCGCGCCCGCAGACACGAGGAGTTCGCATGAGATTACGTAGGGTCCGTTACGCCTCCGTCGTGACCCTGGTGGCCGCAGTGCTCGCCGGCACCGCGCAGGCGGGCTCCGCCGTGGCCGCGCCGCCCCCCGGGAGCGGAGGAACGGGCCCCGGCGGCCCCGGGCACCGCGCCACCCAGCGCGCCCTCGACGACCTCGTCGAGGAGGGCATGCCCGGGGTACTGGCGCAGGTCAGGGACCGGCGCGGCGCCTGGTACGGCGTCGCGGGCACCGCCGATCTGGCCACCGGCCGCGAACGCCGGGCGCCGGACCGCTTCCGCGTCGGCTCCCTCACCAAGACGTTCGTCGCCACCGTCGTCCTCCAACTGGAGGCGGAGGGCCGGATCGATCTCGACGGCACCGTGGAATCGCTGCTCCCCGGCGTCGTGCGCGGCAACGGCAACGACGGACGCGCCGTCACCGTCCGCCAACTCCTCAACCACACCAGCGGGCTCTTCAACTACACCGCCGACCCGGAGTTCCGCGACAGGATCTTCACCGGGAAGTTCCTGGTCCACCGTTACGAGACCTGGACGCCACGCCAGTTGGCCGACCTCGCCCTGGCACACCGGCCGGACTTCGCCCCCGGTACCGGCTGGAAGTACTCCAACACCAACTACGTCCTCGCCGGGATGATCGTGGAGAAGGTGACGGGACGCCCGTACGCCGACGAGGTCGAGCGGCGTGTCCTGCGCCCGCTCGGGCTGCGCGCCACCAGCCTGCCGGGCACCGCCGTCCGGCTGCCCATGCCCTCGGGCCGCGCCTACGCCGTCCTCACCGCCGACCCGGTGCCGAAGGTCGAGGACGTCACCGAGCTGAACCCCTCGGTCGCGGGCGCGGCCGGCGAGATGATCTCGAACACGGCCGATCTGAACACCTTCGTCACCGCACTGTTCAAGGGTGAACTGCTGCCCGCGCGCCAGCTCGCCGAGATGCGGGAGACCGTGTCGGTGACGGACGGGAAGCCGAACACCTCGGGACCGGGCTACGGGCTCGGCCTGATGCGGCTGGAGCTCTCCTGCGGCAAGGAGGTCTGGGGCCACGACGGGGAGATCCACGGCTCGCAGTCCAGCGCGGTCACGACCGAGGACGGCCGGCACGCGCTCGCCCTCAACTTCAACGCCGACTGGGCGGGGGACATCCAGAAGGTCAACGACGCCGAGTTCTGCGGCTGAGGGCCCACCGCGGCAGGCCCTCCCCGGCGCGGGGCTCACCGCGGCAGGACCACCACCCGCGCCGCCGGATCCCGGTCGTCCGCCGCCATCAGCGCCGTACGGACCACCGTGGCCTGCTGCTCCAGCGACTCACGGAGCTTCTTCGGCGTGAGATGGACGACGGTGATGCCCAGCAGCTCCAGGTGCTCGCGTTTGCGTACCGTCGCCGACCACTGCTCGTCGTCCGAGAGATCGGGCCCCCGGAGATCGGGCCCCCGGAGATCGGGCCCCGGGAGATCGGATCCGGGCAGGTCAGGTCCGGCGGGACCGGACACCGCGGAACCGGACACCGGGAGGCCGGACGCCGGGAGGTCCGGCGCCGGGAACTCCCGCCCGGGGCCCGGACGGCGGCCGCCCGGCCGCGGCGCCCGCGTGTCCAGCTCGATCGCGACCGCCCGCTCCGGCCAGTAGGCGTCCACCCCGCCGAGGTGCGGGCCGCCGGGCAGCCGCAGATCGACGTTCCACACCGGCTCCGGCAGCCCGTACGACCGCACCAGCTCGTACAGCCGCCCCTCGGCCAGCGCCCGCCCCTCCGTGAGAAGCGTGTCCACCGCGTCCACCACATGCTGACGGGAGAGCAGCCCTGACTGGCTCAGCTCCCGTACGACCGTCGCCGGGTCGCAGTGCCCGCTCCGTACCGCCTCCGTGAGCACCTCCACCACGGAGGGCGCGTCCGAGAGATGGGCGACCGCGTCGGCCACCGCGCGCGCCACGGGCGCCACCGGCCGCCCGTCGATCAGCTCGGGCAGCGGCAGCACATGGGCGCGGATCAGCCGGGCGTACCCGGTGGAGCGCAGCCGCCGCGTGCGCGGCACGAGCACGTCGATCCGCTCCAGCGCGAGCAGCGGCGGAGCGGACGTGAACCCGTAGAGCGCCAGCGCCGCGAGCCCCGTGACCATCACCGTGCTGTACGGGGCCGGGCCGGGAGCCGTGGCCGGAGCCGTGGCCTGCGCGGCGGAAGGCCCCGGCTGTACGGGCACCTCCCCGGCGGCCGCCGCGGTCGGCCGGCCCGCGTACAGCAGCACCGCGTGCAGCCGCTCCTCCGCGGTCGGCGGCCCCGCGTGCAACAGGAAGACCCCCGGCAGCAGTTGCTGCCAGGGGCCACCGGCCCGGCACCGCGCGGCCGCCCGCCCGGCCGGTACGCCGTACTCCCTGAGCTGCGCCGACGAGAGCACGCGGGAGCGCACATCGGCGGAGAGCAGGGGGAGCGGGCTGGGAGGGAAGGGGCGGGGGGAGACCGGGGTGTTGTTGTTCATGTCCGGGTGTCTCCCCCCGCGAGGCGGGGGGACTAACCGCCGTGACGAATCTGTCGGCAAATCCGGACAACCTCGTACTAAAGTAAGGGTGTTCGACTGCCGATCAGACAGACCGTCTTTCCACCCGTTGCCCAGCCCCGGGCAGGACCGTCCCTCAGCCCGCGGCCGCCGCGTCGCACTCCTGGCCGCGCAGGGAGCGCGCCATGTCGTCCGCCGCCTCCAGGACCAGCCGGCGCAGCGCCGGGGCCGCGTTCCGGTGCGCCGCGAGCCAGGACTCGGTCGCCTCCAGCGTCGTACGGTCGTCCTGGAGCGCCGGGAACAGCCCCCGCACCACGTACATGCCGATCTGGATCGAACGCTCCGTCCACACCCGCTCGATCGCCGCGAAGTACTTCGCCGCGTACGGCGCCAGCAGCTCGCGCTGACCGGGCCGGGCGAAGCCCGCGATCGTCGCCTCCACCAGCGCGTTCGACAGCGAGTCCGACTCGACGACCTGCGCCCACGCCTGCGCCTTGACCGCCGCGGACGGGCGCGCCGCCAGACAGCGCACCTGGTGGCGCTTGCCCGACGCCGTGTCGTCCCGCGCCAGTTCGGCGTCGATGACCGACTCGTCGGCCTGCCCGTGCGCCGCCAGCGGCTCCAGGAAGGCCCAGCGCAGCTCCTGGTCGACGCTGAGCCCGTCGATCTTCGCCGTGCCCGCCAGCAGGCCCCGCAGGAGCTGGAGGTCCGACTCCGACTCGGCGACCGCCGCGAAGAAGCGCGCCCACGTGAGCTGGTGCTGGCTGCCCGGCTCCGCCGTCCGCAGCTCGCTCAGCGCGCCCTGCGCCAGCAGCAGCGCGCCCTCCTCGCGCCAGGCGGGCGCCGCGTAGTGGGTGAGCGCCGACCGCGCCCACGCGTGCAGCATCTGGAGCACACCGATGTCGGACTCGCGGCCCGCGTGCCGGAACACCAGCCCGATGAAGTCCCGGGCCGGCATGAGCGCGTCCCGGGTGAGGTTCCACAGCGCCGACCAGCACAGGGCGCGCGCCAGCGGATCCGTGAGATCGCCGAGGTGGTCGCGGAGGGTGTCCAGCGACCCGGCGTCGAAGCGGATCTTGCAGTACGTCAGGTCGTCGTCGTTGACGAGGACCAGCTCGGGCCGCTCGGCCCCCGCCAGCTCCTTGACGACCGTACGTGCCCCGTCCACATCGGCCTCGGCGCGCGCGTACCGCACCAGGTCGCCGTCGGCCGTCCGCCGGTACAGCCCGACCGCCACCCGGTGCGGTCGGAGCTGCGGATGCGAGGGGGCCGCGTCCTGCACGACGGCCAGCTCCGTGATCCGGTCCTCGGCGTCACAGGTGAGCTGCGGCGTCAGCGAGTTGACCCCGGCCGTCTCCAGCCAGGCCCGCGACCAGCCCGCCAGCTCCCGCCCGGACGTCTCCGCCAGGACGGCGAGCAGATCGCCCAGCCGGGTGTTGCCGTACGCGTGCCGCTTGAAGTAACGCCGGGCGCCCTCCAGGAACGCGTCCCGTCCGACGTACGCGACGAGCTGCTTCAGCACGGACGCGCCCTTGGCGTACGTGATCCCGTCGAAGTTGAGCTTCGCGTCCTCCAGGTCGCGGATGTCCGCCGTGACCGGGTGCGTGGAGGGCAACTGGTCGGCGCGGTACGCCCAGGACTTGCGGTTGTTGGCGAAGGTGATCCAGCCGTCGGTGAAGCGGGTCGCCTCCACCATCGAGAAGGAGCCCATGAAGTCGGCGAAGGACTCCTTCAGCCACAGGTCGTCCCACCACGTCATCGTGACGAGATCGCCGAACCACATGTGCGCCATCTCGTGCAGGATCACATTGGCCCGGCGCTCGTACGACGCGGAGGTGACCTGGCCGCGGAAGATGTACTCCTCGCGGAAGGTCACCAGCCCCGGGTTCTCCATTGCGCCGAGGTTGTACTCGGGCACGAACGCCTGGTCGTACTTCCCGAAGGGGTACGGGTAGTCGAAGTGGTCGTGGAAGAAGTCCAGCCCCTGCTTGGTGACGAGGAAGACGTCCTCCGCGTCGAAGTACCGGGCCAGCCCCTTGCGGCAGAGCGCGGCCAGCGGGATCTCCAGCACCGTGCCGTCCGCGAACGTACGCCGGTAGGAGTCGGCCACCTCGTGGTACGGACCCGCCAGGACGGCCGTGATGTACGTCGAGATCGGCTTCGTATCCGCGAACCGCCACGTACCGTCGGTGAGCGTCCCCTCCCCGTTGCTCCGTACCGTCCACCCCTCGGGCGCGGTCACCTCGAAGCGGTACGGCGCCTTCAGGTCCGGCTGCTCGAAGTTGGCGAAAACTCGACGGGCGTCGGCGGGCTCGTACTGCGTGTACAGATAGACCTCGCCGTCCTCCGGGTCGACGAAGCGGTGCATTCCTTCGCCCGTACGGCTGTACGCGCACTGGGCGTCCACCGTCAGCTCGTTCTCCGCGAGCAGGTCCTCCAGCGTGATCCGCGCACCGTCGAAGACGGCCGCCGGATCCAGGTCGAGGCCGTTGAGCGTCACCGCCGTCACGCTCGGCGCGATCAGGTCGGCGAAGGACGCCGCGCCCGGCTCGGCGCAGCGGAAGCGGATCGTGGTCACGGAGCGGAAGGTCCGTGGCCCGTCCCCGTCCGTCTCGCCGACCGCCGAACGCAGGTCGAGGGCCACCTCGTACCCGTCTACGGACAGCAGGTCGGCCCGCTCGCGGGCCTCGTCGCGGGACAGGTTCTCACCGGGCACGGGTCTCTCCTCTGTTGCGTGCTTCGTCGCGGGTCTCGCTCTCCGAAACAGCAACGATCCTCGCACGGGCCGCCGACAACGAGGCGGCACGGGGAGCGGGGGAATGACCTCGGCCGTGCGACGCGTTGACGACGTCGAGGTGCGTCCACCCGCCATGGAGGAGAGAAATGTCCGAGAAGACCCCTGTCGACTTCTGGTTCGACCCGGTGTGCCCCTGGGCCTGGATGACCTCCCGCTGGGTCCTCGAAGTGGAGAAGGTCCGTGACATCGAGGTCCGCTGGCACGTGATGAGTCTGGGGGTGCTCAACGAGGACAAACTGGACCAGCTCTCCGAGGCCTACCAGGAGAACATGCGTCCCGGCGGCAAGACCTGGTGGCCGGTCCGGGTGATCGTCGCCGCCCAGCAGCTCCACGGCGACGAGGTCGTCGGGAAGCTGTACACCGCGCTCGGCACGCGCATCCACAACCGGGGTGAGGGGACGAACCGCGAGTCCATCGCCGGGGCCCTGGCGGACGTGGGGCTGCCCGCCGACCTCATCGAGTACGCCGACTCCGACGCGTACGACACCGAGCTGCGCGCCTCCCACAAGGAGGGCATCGACAAGGTCGGCCAGGAGGTCGGCACCCCGGTCATCGCGGTCCCCGGCGCGGACGGCGAGCAGATCGCCTTCTTCGGCCCGGTGGTCACGCCGGCGCCCAAGGGCGAGGAGGCCGCGAAGCTCTGGGACGGCACGCTGATGGTCGCGTCGATTCCGGGCTTCTACGAGATCAAGCGCACCCGCACGGCGCCCCCCAGCTTCGAGTAGCCGCGTACACCGTCCGCGATCACTGTCCACGATCGCCGAAGGGCCCCCGCGAGTCATGTCCTCGCGGGGGCCCTTCGTCCTTCCGTCCGCGCGTGAAGGGTGAGAAGACGATCACGAGCAGGACGTCCATAGGTGCCTACAGCGTCATGGCAGTCGCGCAGTCATGGCAGTCACGGCAGTCACGGCGCGAGCAGGAGGCTGTGGGCGCGCTCCTTGGCGGACGCGTAACGCTTCGCCACGTCCTGCCAGTTCACGACGTTCCACATGGCCTCGATGAAGTCCACCTTCTGGTTCTTGTACTGGAGGTAGAAGGCGTGCTCCCAGGCGTCGAAGACCAGGATCGGCACGGAGCCCTGGCCGACGTTTCCCTGGTGGTCGTAGACCTGCTCCACGATCAGCCGCGCGCCGACCGGCTCGTACGCCAGCACGCCCCAGCCCGAGCCCTGGGTGGTGGCGGCGGCCTTGGTGAGCTGCGCCTTGAAGCCCGCGAAGGAGCCGAAGGACGCGGTGAGGGCGTCCGCCAGCTCACCGACGCCGTCCGCGGCGAGCGGTTCACCGCCGCCGTCGCCCGTCATGTTGTGCCAGTAGATGGAGTGGAGGATGTGGCCGGAGAGGTGGAACGCGAGGTTCTTCTCCAGTCCGTTGACCGCTCCCCACGACTCCTTGTCGCGCGCCTCCGCCAGCTGTTCGAGGGTGTCGTTGGCGCCTTTGACGTAGGCCGCGTGATGCTTGTCGTGGTGCAGCTCGACGATCTGCGGATCGATGACCGGTTCGAGCGCCGCGTAGTCGTACGGCAGCTCGGGAAGTGTGTACACGGCCATGGCGGGCCCCTCCGGCTCTCTTATTGCACATCTTATGCAACTGCACGCTAGCAGCAAGAGGTCCGGAAGGGGGCGCGGGAATCGCCGGCGGTGCGCGGCACACCCCCGGCGCCCCGGGTGCGCGGGTGTGACACCTCCGACAACGCGCTGACCTCCGCTTTGTGGACGGCTGACGGTGATACGCCGGACACGCGTGGGTTACGGTCGGGCTGTCCCCGGCGCCCACCACGGCGCCCCGCCACGCCCACACCCGATCCGCGGAGTCCCCATGAGCACTGCTGCCGCAGCCCCCCCTACCGGAGCGGTTCTCGCCGACCTCCTCCCCGCCAGCCGCACCCGGGACATCGCCCTGGTCCTCGGCGGCGCCGCCCTGACCGGCCTCGCGGCCCAGATCGCCGTGCCCGTCCCCGGCTCCCCGGTCCCGGTGACCGGCCAGACCTTCGCCGCGCTGCTCGTCGGCACCGCGCTCGGCGCCCGCCGCGGTTTCCTCTCCCTCGCCGTCTACACCCTGGTCGGCATGGCCGGGGTCCCCTGGTTCTCGGCGGGCTCCTCGGGCCCCGGCGGCGCCTCCTTCGGCTATGTCCTCGGCATGCTGCTCGCCGCCACGGTGGTGGGCGCCCTGGCCCGCCGCGGCGGCGACCGCTCCGTACTCCGCACCGCAGGGACCATGGTGCTGGGCTCCGCCGTGATCTACGCGGTCGGCGTCCCGTACCTCGCGCTCTCCACCGGGATGTCGCCGGCCGCCGCGCTCTCCGCGGGCCTGGTGCCCTTCCTGCTCGGCGACGCCCTCAAGGCGGCGCTGGCCATGGGCGCGCTGCCCGCCGCCTGGAAGCTCCTCGGCAACAAGGGCTGACGGACGGCAGGAGGTGCCGGGGGGATGCCAGGAGGATGCCAGGGCTCGCCTACACCCCCAGCCCCCGCCCGAACAGGTTCGCCGGGTCGTACTGCGACCGCAGCCCGGCGAGCCTGTCCGCCGTTCCGGCCCCGTGCAGCCCCTCCGCGCGGGCGCCGTCGCCGAACGAGAAGTTGCGCGAGCGCCCCACCGTCAGCGGGGCGAGCGCCCCGAGGACCGGACCGTACAGCGCCCGCAGCGCCGCCCGGTCCGTGCCGGCCAGCGGGGAGAGCACACGGACCAGGAACTCCGCCTCGCGGTGCGGCACGGCGCCGGGCACATCGGGCTCCTTCGCCAGCGCGCCGCCGAGGTGGTTGAGCTGGACGACGCACATCACCGGCGCCGCGGGCCCCGTCGCGGCCAGCAGCTCGCGCACCGTCCCGGCGTCCGGGGTGCGGATCATCGCGCTGTCCCCGTAGTACGCGTGCGGCTGCTCCGGGTCGCTGTGGATGGACGCCGAGTCGGTGTACGGCATCTCCCGCAGGGTGTCCGCCAGGACCGGCCCGAGGGCGCGCAGCGGGGCCACCAGCCGCTCGCCCTCCGCCGCCGTACCGGTGTACGCGACCCGTACGGACACGGTGTACCGGCCGCGCAGGAACTCCGGCACCATCGGCAGATCCGGGAAGACCATCACGCTCACCCCCGACGTCAGGGTGTCGGGCAGGCCCCGGGTCCACTCCAGGTACGCCGCCACGACCTCGTCGGCCCGCGTGCCGGCACCGCTCCCCGAGCAGTCGAAGAGCAGCGAACCGCCGTACAGCCGCGCGACCGGCACCAGGACCGTCTCCACCTCCGTCACCACCCCGAGCCCCGGCCCGCCCCCGCGCAGCGCCCAGAACAGCTCCGGCTCGTCCACCGCGGTCACCCGGCGCGACCGGCCGTCCGCGGTGACGAGGCCGAAGGAGCGTACGTGGTCGGCGGCGTACCCGTACTCCCGGGCCAGCAGCCCGAGTCCGCCGCCCAGGAGGTACGAGACGACGCCGACCCCGGGCGAGGAGCCGTTCAGCGGGGCCAGCCCGTACGGCGCCGCCGCCGCGACGACCCGCGCCCAGCTCACCCCCGCCCCGATCCGCGCCGTGCGCGCCACCGGGTCGATCCGTACGCCGTCCATCCGCCGGGTGGTGATGAGCACACCGCCCTCGATCGCGCCCGCCAGCCCGTGCCCGGTGGCCTGGACGGCGACGGGCAGCCCCCGGGCGGCGGCATGGGCCACCGCGGCCGCCACCTCCCCGGCGTCGGCGGCGCCGACCACCAGCTCGGGGCGGACCGGGAAACCGGTCTGGAAACCGGCGAGTTCGGCGTCGTGACCGCGGTCGCCGGGGCGCAGGACAACGGCGGCGCGAGGGATTTCGGACATGGGTGAGGCTCTCCGCTTCGCTCGGGTGGGACAGATGCGATGCGGAGAGCCTCGACGCGATACCTGACAGGAACCGTCAGCTATTCACCTGGTCACCGGCTGCCACGGGGGCCTCCTTGTCCGACCGCCGCTGCCGCGCCTCGCGCACCAGCGCGACCGCCACGACGAGGGCCGCCACCAGCAGTGAGAGCAGCACCTGCTCCCGCGCCGCCTCGTCGGTGAGCATGTAGACCAGCACGAACGAGATCATCGCGATCGTCGCCCAGGTCAGATACGGGAAGAGCCACATCCGTACGACCAGCTTCTCCGGCGACTCCCGCAGGATGATCGCGCGCATCCGCAGCTGCGTGAAACAGATCACCAGCCAGACGAACAGGGCCACCGCGCCCGACGAGTTCAGCAGGAACGCGAAGACCGTGTCGGGCCACTGGTAGTTGAAGAAGACCGCGACGAAGCCGAAGGCCACCGACGACAGGATCGCCGTCTGCGGCACGCCGCGTCCGGTCGTCCGCGCGAACGACGCGGGCGCGTCCCCGCGCCGGCCGAGCGAGAACGCCATCCGGGACGCCGTGTACAGGCCGGAGTTGAGGCAGGACAGCACCGCCGTGAGCACGATGACGTTCATGACCTGCCCCGCGTGCGGGATCCCGATCGAGTTCAGGGCCGCGACGTACGAGCCGTCCTTGGTGATCGACTTGTCGTTCCAGGGCAGCAGCGTCAGCACGACGAAGATCGAGCCCAGGTAGAAGACGGCGATCCGCCAGATCACGCTGTTGGTCGCCTTGGCGACGGCGCGCTGCGGGTTCGCGGACTCACCGGCGGCCAGCGTGACGATCTCGCTGCCCATGAAGGAGAACACGACCATCAGCACCCCGGTCAGGATCGCGCCGGGCCCCTGGGGGAAGAACCCGCCCGCGTCCGTGAGATGCCCGAATCCGGCACCCGGGTTGTCCGAGCCCGGCAGCAGCCCGAAGACGGCCAGCAGGCCGACGACGACGAATCCGGTGATCGCCACGACCTTGATCCCGGCGAACCAGAACTCGAATTCGCCGAACGACGACACCGACGCCAGATTGGTCCCGGTCAGCACGAGCATCACGATCAGCGCCCACGCCCACTGCGGAACGGCCGGAATCCAGCCCTCCAGGATCTGCGCGCCCGCCGTCGCCTCGACCGCCAGCACCACCACCCAGAAGAACCAGTACAGCCAGCCGATCGAGAAGCCCGCCCAGCGGCCCAGCGCCTGGTCCGCGTAGGCGGAGAAGGAGCCCGAGCTGGGCCGCGCGGCGGCCATCTCGCCCAGCATGCGCATGACGAGCACAACCATCGCGCCGACCAGGGCGTACGAGAGCAGAATGGCCGGTCCGGCGGCCGCGATGCCGGAGGCGGAACCGACGAACAGGCCGGCGCCGATCACACCACCGATCGCGATCATGGACAGGTGCCGGTTCTTGAGACCGGCGTGCAGGCCGTCGGAGGAGTTCGGATTCCCAGGCTCGCTGGGCATTCCGCCTTCCTTCGTGGGGGACGGCAGGGAGGTCATGCGAGAATCCTTACGTCTACTGGTAACCCGAATGACGAGCTCCCGCATTCAAGCGTTCGCCTGGCTGTCGACGGAAGTGGCAATTCCGTATCTTTACCCTGGCCCGGCGCTCCGTAATGGAGCGTTGATCTGGAGCACCGCTACCCATCCGTGCCCCAGCCATGCGCGGGCCCCGTCACGCGTGCCACACTTCGCACCATGCGCGTGTACCTCGGTTCCGACCATGCAGGCTTCGAACTCAAGAACCACCTCGTGGAGTGGCTCACCGCCCAGGGCCACGACCCGGTGGACTGCGGCCCCCACATCTACGACGCCCAGGACGACTACCCGCCGTTCTGCCTGCGCGCCGCGGAGCGCACGGCCGCGGACGCCGACAGCCTCGGCATCGTGATCGGCGGCTCGGGCAACGGCGAGCAGATCGCCGCGAACAAGGTCAAGGGCGTCCGGGCCGTCCTCGCCTGGAGCGAGCAGACGGCCGCGCTCGGCCGCGAGCACAACAACGCCAACGTCATCTCCGTGGGCGGCCGGATGCACACCCAGGACGAGGCGACCAAGTTCGTCGAGACCTTCCTCGCCACCCCGTACTCCGGCGAGGCGCGCCACACGCGCCGCATCGACATGCTCACCGCGTACGAGACGACCCACGAACTGCCGCCGGTCCCGGCCCACCACCCGCAGCCGGAGAAGTAGCTTTTCCCGTGCCGCCGGGACCGACCCGTCCCGGCGGCACAGCCATGCCGCGCCACAGAGGAAGCCGAGGAGCCACCGTGCCCGAGGGGCATACGATCCACCGCCTCGCCGAGGACCATCTCGCCCGCTTCGGCGGCCGGCCGGTACGGGTCTCCAGCCCGCAGGGCAAGTTCTCCGACAGCGCCGCCCTCCTCGACGGTCAGGTGATGACCGGCGTCGACGCGCACGGCAAACACCTCTTCCTCGGCTTCGGAGGAGCGGACGAGCCCGGAGGAACAGGCGAGCCCGGAGGGACAGGCGAGCCCGGCGACGCAGGGGAGCCGGAGCACACCGGGCACACCGGGGCGGCCGGCTGGGGCTGGGTCCATGTACACCTCGGTCTCTTCGGCAAACTCGGCTTCGGTACGGACCCGGCCCCGCCGCCCACCGACACCGTCCGCCTGCGACTGGCCGGCGGCGGCCACTACGCGGACCTGCGCGGCCCCACCACCTGCGCCCTGATCACCGCTCCGGAGAAGCAGGCCGTACACGACCGGCTGGGCCCCGACCCGCTGCGCGTCCGGGACGGCGCCGGTGACGGCCACGGCGAGAAGGCGTGGACCCGGATCTCCCGCTCCCGTACGACCGTCGCCGCCCTGCTCATGGACCAGAAGGTCATCGCGGGCGTCGGCAACGTCTACCGCGCCGAGGTCCTCTTCCGCCACGGCATCGACCCGTACCGGGCCGGCAAGGACCTCACCCGCCGCGAGTGGGACGCGATCTGGGCGGACCTCGTCGCGCTCATGCGCGAGGGAGTACGGCACAACCGCATCGACACCGTCCGCCCCGAGCACACCCCCGAGGCGATGGGCCGCCCGCCGCGCGTCGACGACCACGGCGGCGAGGTGTACGTCTACCGCCGCGCCCGGATGCCCTGCCTGCTCTGCGGCGCCGAGATCCGCACCGCGACGCTCGCCGCCCGCAACCTCTTCTGGTGCCCCGGCTGCCAGCGGAGGTAGCGCCCGCTCAGGAGGGCCGGGCGCTCAGAACCCGTGCGGCAGCCACGGCGCGACGTCCGACCCGAACGCGACCGACGCCGCGTCCAGCGCGCCCGCCCGTACCTCCCGCACCCGCCCCGCGCCCGCCAGCGCGGTCAGGGACGTACCGCCCAGGTAGGCGGCGCTCAGCTCGACCACCGAGAGCACCAGGTCGGGCGCGTCCGCGGTCCGCGCGCAGGTCGCGCCCTTCGCGTCGCCGCTGAGCCGCCAGCGCCCCTCGTTCCAGGGACAGAAGGCGTCCGTCACCTCCAGCACCACATCCACCGGTGTCCGGTACGTCCGGGCCTCCAGCGCCGGGGCCAGCTCCACCGGCCGCAGATACAGGTCGTCCCGTATCCGCAGCGCGCACCGGCGGGGGTCGGAGACCAGATACCGGAACGGATCGTCCACGGGCCGGCTGCGCACCCGTACCGCCGACGTCAGGTCGATCCCGAAGAGGAAACGCCACAGCTCGGCGTAGGCCACCGGGTCGGCCGCATGGAGATCCTGCAGCTCGATCGTGCCCTTCGGGCCCGCCGAGTCCCACTCCGGGCGGTTGTGGAAGAGCGTGAACCCGACCACCTCGCCGTCCCGCTCCGCCAGCACGCACTGGAGCGGGGAGCGGCCGTCGCGCGCCACGCCCGTGCCGACGACGGGCAGCCGCTCCCAGCCGGGGCGGCGGCCGAGCATCCCCGGGCGCCGGGCGACCTCCGCCGCGTACAGCGCCTCGCACGCCTCCCGTACCTCCGGGTCGTCCGGCCGTACCCGGCGCAGACGTATCCCGTCGCCGTGCCCGTCACCGCCCCCGGGCGCCTGGATCCGTACCCGGGACGTGTCGATCTCCGCGGTGAGCGCGTGGCTCGCGACGCCGTAGCCGTACCGTCCGTAGATCACCGGTTCCGACGCCGTCAGCACGGCGAGCGGTTCGCCCCAGGACCGGACGTCGTCGAGCTGGCGCCGCATCATCGAGGTGAGCACCCCGCGCCGCCGGTGCGTGGGCGCGACGCTGACCCGCGTCACGCCCGCCGTGGGCACCTGCGCGCCCCCGGGCACGGAGAGCCGGAAGCTGTACGCCCCGGCCGTGCCCACGCACTCGTCCCCGTCCCAGACACCGATCGCCCGCTCGATCTCGGCCAGATCGCGCAGCAGGTCCGGGTCCCCGACACTTCCCTCGACACCCCCGAACGCGAGCTCCAACGCCCCCTGCCAGGAGTCGTATTCGGACTGGTTCGGCACCCTCAGATCCAGTGTCATATGCCATCAGTACCAGGCCTCGGACGCCGAGGCGACCCGATTTCGAACACAATGTCACGGGGGTCCCCCTGCGCGGCGGCCGGGCGGCTCGGTAGGGTCCACCACGATGGCCAAGGTCGCAAGAGCGGACGCGTACTCGGCCCGGATGCGCAGGAGGCTGCACCGGGCCCGGATCGGTGTGCGCAGATCCGCCGTCGACTACTTCCGCGGTGACGGCTCCGACTGGATCGCGCTCGTCGGGCTCCTGCTGACCGTCCCGGCCATCGCGCTGACCACGATGGCGATACCCGTCTGGTGCGCGCCCTCCGCGCTCGTCCTGCCGATCGTGGCGGGCGGCCTGGTGCTGCGCCCCGCGAGCCTGCTCAGCCTGTACGCGGCGGCCGCGGCCGCGCTGATCGTCGAGTCGATGGTCCTCGGCCCGTACCCGGACGGAGCGGCCACGGTCACGCCGGGCACGGTGCTGGTGGTGGCGGCCTGCGGGCTCTTCGGGCTGCTGATCGCCCAGTTCAGGGCGCGGGTCGGGGTACCCTGGCGGCGCGGCGGGACCATGCTCTTCGACCTGCGCGAACGGATCCGCGTGCAGAGCGCGCTGCCCTGGCTGCCGACGGGATGGCACCGCGAGATGGCGCTCCGCCCGGCGGGCGGCCAGTCCTTCTCCGGCGACTTCGTGGTCGCCGCCAGGACCAACGGCGGACGCACCCTGGAGGTCGTCCTCACCGACGTCTCCGGCAAGGGCATGGACGCCGGATCGCGCGCCCTGCTCCTGTCCGGCGCCTTCGGCGGGCTGCTCGGCTCGCTCCCGCCGGGCGCCTTCCTGCCCGCCGCCAACGGCTATCTGCTCCGCCAGGACTGGGACGAGGGCTTCGCCACCTCGATCCACCTCGTCCTCGACCTGGACTCCGGCGACTACGAGCTGCTCTCCGCCGGGCATCTCCCCGCGCTCCAGCTCCACGCGGGCAGCGGGCGCTGGGAGGAGAAGTCGGGGGAGGGCCCGCTGCTCGGGGTGTACGAAGGGGCCCAGTTCGACCCGGTCAAGGGCTCCCTGCGCCCCGGCGACGTGCTGATGCTCTTCACGGACGGCCTGGTGGAGGCGCCGGGCCGGGATCTGGGCGAGGGCATCGACCGCCTCACCGGCGAGGCCGACCGCTATGTCGTCCCGGGGTTCGACGGCGCGGCCTGGCATCTCATCGAGGCGGTGGCGAAGGACGTGAACGACGACCGCGCCCTGCTCCTGATCTGCAGAGAGGCCGGGCAGACTCCGTCGAGCCCGCCCGGCCTCCCGGCCTGAGCCGGCGTGGTGGTCGTCAGGTAAGCAGGGACATCCGGTAGCGGAACAGGTGTCCGGTAACAGTGCGGGCATCGCCGGTCAGCTCGTCACGGCCGCCTCTGTGTCCATGCCGTCCCGGCTGCCCCGGCCGGCGGCGAGGGACGGGCCACCGGCCCCCGGGGTGCTCCCCGGTCCGTCACCGTCTCCGTCTCCGTCCTGGCGTCCGCCCGGCAGGATCCGGGCGAGCCAGTGCGAGCGGCCGGCGGCCAGCGGGCCGAGGACGGCGAGGAGCAGGACGTACCCCGCGATGAAGGGCGCGAGCCGGCTGTCGAGGCCCGCTCCCGCCGCCATCGTGGCGAGGATCAGCGCGAACTCGCCGCGGGCGAGCAGGGTCGTGGAGATATTGGCGGCCGGTCCCGCGCCGAAGCCGAAGATCTTCGCCGCGCTCACCCCCGCGGCGACGTTCATCACCAGCGTCACGACGACGGCGGCGAGGACGGGCCACAGGACGGTCGGCAGATCACCGGGGTTGATCGACAGGCCGAAGGCGAAGAAGAAGATCGCGCCGAACGCGTCCCGCAGGGGGTGGACGAGCTCCCGGATCCGGTCGCCCGACGTGGTGGCGCCCAGCATCAGGCCGACCATGAACGCGCCGATGGCGTCCGCGACCCCGAACCACTCGGAGACACCGGCCACCAGGACCGCCGCGCCGAGGAAGCTGATGACGAGCAGCTCGTCGTCCTTGGTGTTCATGACCCGGCCGATGACCTTCGTCCCGAACCGGGCGGCCAGGGCGAGCAGCAGCAGGAAGCCGAACGCCTTCCCGCCGTCCATGATCGCCGCCGACGCGCTGTCGGCGCCGGACAGGATCGGCTGGAGCGCGGCGAGGTAGAGGGCCAGGAAGATGTCCTCGACCACGATGATGCCGAGGATGGGCTTCGTCTCGGGGTTGCCGATGCGGCCCATGTCGACGAGCACCTTGGTGACGATCGCCGAGGACGAGATCCCGAGCACACCGGCGAGCACCAGCGCCTCGGAGGTGCCCCAGCCCAGCGCGAAGCCGAAGCCGAGCCCGGCGCCCACGTTCAGCACGAGATAGGCGCCGCCGGCGAGCGCCATCTTCCGGCCGCCCGCCTTGAGGTCGTCGAGGTGGAATTCCAGACCGAGATAGAAGAGCAGCAGCACCAGGCCGAGCGCGGAGAGCATCTCCAGCTCGTGCGGGTCCTTGACCAGCACGATGCCGGGCGTGTGCGGGCCGAGGAGGATCCCGGCCAGGATGAACAGGGGGATCGTGGGCAGACCGATGCGGCCGCCCAGTCGGGCGAGAACGGCGGCGGCCAGGAAGGCGCCACCCATGGCTATGAGGGTCTCTGCGTGTCCGATGGGATCGTTCCTCCGTCGAGATCGAGTCAAGGGTGCGTCAAGAAATCGTCAGTAATTAGTTTACCAAACGATTTACCGAGTAACGGAAGACGGCGGAGGTTCGTCGAGCACAAATCGTCAACAACCGGTATCTATACGTCAATTGGCCGGAATTGATGGAGTGCCGGACCCCCACCCGCGGGAAGGTTGATGGCACGATGGTCCGAGCAGGATGTACGGGGTACGTGGTGTCGCACACGACCCCGCGGGGCTGGGCTAGGCGGACCGACCGAGGGTGTGATCAGTTGTGGCCATCTCACTGTCTGTGGTGCTTCTGTTGGCGGTCATCCTCGTGGTGCTCATCCGCGGTGGCTCGATCAAGGCGGGTCCGGCGATCGTCGCGATCCTCTTCGGCTTCTTCCTCGCGTCCACCAACATGGCGCCGTCGGTCAACCGGTTCCTCAACTCGATAGCCGACACCATCAATCAGATCAGCTTCTGACCGGCCCGCCCGGCCGTGTGGTCCGGCCGGTCCCGTAAAACGCCACCGGCCCGACCGGTGACGTACGCACCTGATCGGGCCGGGGCCGTGGAGCGGGCGACGGGAATCGAACCCGCGTAGCTAGTTTGGAAGACTAGGGCTCTACCATTGAGCTACGCCCGCACAGCATGCGCCGCAGGTCCGCATGACCCGGGCACGCACAACATCGTAGCGGGTCCCGGGCGTTCGCCGCACACCCGTAAAGCGCCGGTCAAGGATGACGGAGGAGCCCCTGCGGGGATGTACCCTTCGTGTCGCACCGACGGGGTGTGGCGCAGCTTGGTAGCGCGTCCGCTTTGGGAGCGGAAGGTCGTCGGTTCGAATCCGGCCACCCCGACCATCGTTCAAGATCACGTCGCCCGGTCACATTGTGGGGCTCTTCCCGCTTGCGGTTACTATGCAAACTGCGTGCCCGTGTGTCTGCAGAGTCTCTGAAGAACCGGGCCGAATCCGCCGGGCCGCGCCGCGTGTGCGGCGAATTCCGGCAGAACCCCAGAATCAGCCACCAAGGAGACCGAACCGTGAAGAGCGCCGTGGAGACCCTGAACCCGACTCGGGTTCGGCTCACTGTCGAGGTGCCCTTCGAGGAGCTCAAGGACAGCCTCGACGCGGCGTACAAGAAGATCAACCAGCAGGTCACGGTGAAGGGCTTCCGCAAGGGCAAGATCCCGGCCCGGATCATCGACCAGCGGTTCGGGCGTGGTGCTGTGCTGGAGGAGGCCGTCAACGACGCCCTCCCGAAGTTCTACACCGACGCGGTCAACGAGGGTGAGCTCAACGTCCTCGGCCAGCCCGACGTCGACATCACGGAGCTGAAGGACGGCGAACTGCTCTCCTTCACCGCCGAGGTGGACGTCCGCCCGGTCATCGAGATCCCGGACTACTCCGGCATCGCGGTCACGGTCGACGCCGTGGAGGTCAGCGACGAGGACGTCGAGAAGGCGGTCGGGGAGCTGCGCGACCGCTTCGCGTCCACCAACCCGGTCGAGCGCGCCGCCGCCGAGGGTGATGTCGTGACGATCGACCTGGAGGCCAAGGTCGACGGCGAGGTCCTGCCCGACGGAGTGGCGAGCGGTGTGCAGTACACCATCGGCTCCGGAGAGCTTCTCGACGGCATCGACGAGGCCGTGACCGGCCTGGAGGCCGGTGGCGAGGCCACCTTCACCTCCGAGCTGAAGGGCGGCACCGCCGAGGGCAAGGCCGCCGAGGTCACCGTCAAGGTGACGCAGGTCGCCGCCCGCGAGCTCCCCGAGCTGGACGACGAGTTCGCGCAGATGGCGAGCGAGTTCGACACCCTCGACGAGCTGAAGGCCGACAGCCGCAAGCGCCTCGAGAGCAGCAAGCAGTACGACCAGGCCACCCAGGCCCAGGAGCGCGTCCTCGACGAGCTGCTGAAGCTCGCCGAGGTGCCGATCCCGGAGAAGCTGCTCGCGGAGGAGATCAACACCCGCAAGCACAACCTGGAGCACCACCAGCTCGGCCAGATGGGCCTCGACCTCGCGAAGTACCTGGAGATCCAGGGCAAGACCGAGGAGGAGTTCGACGCCGAGACCAAGGAGCAGGCGGTCAAGGGCATCAAGACCCAGTTCATCCTCGACGAGCTGGTCAACAAGGAGAAGCTGAACGTCAACCAGGAGGAGCTCACCGAGCACCTCATGCGGCGCGCGCAGTCCTCCGGCATGTCCCCCGACCAGTTCGCGCAGGCCGTCGTCGAGGGCGGCCAGGTGCCGATGCTCGTCGGCGAGGTCGCCCGCGGCAAGGCGCTCGCGGTGGTCGTCGAGGCCGCCACGGTCACCGACACCAACGGCAACCCGGTCGACCTGGAGGACGAGGAGGAGGCGGCCGAGACCGCCGCCGCCGAGGCCACCGAGACGGCCGAGGCCCCTGCGGCGGACGCCGCCGAGGAGAAGACGGCCGACGCCGCCGAGAAGGCCGACAGCGCCGAGAAGGCCGACGACGAGAAGGCCGACGACGAGAAGGCCGACAAGCCCGGCGCCTGAGCGGTCACGCTCTGACCGACGGAACCGACGGATCGGGCCCCGGACGCGACACGCGCCCGGGGCCCGCCCTGTCCGCCCCGCCGGACCCTCGGCCCGCCGGGGCCCCTCCGTGGCCGCCCGGAGCCCCCGTGGCGCCCCCGTGCCCCCGGGGACGGCCGGAGGCCGGGAGAGGGGCCCACAGGCCCGCCCAGGCCCGTACAGGACCCGGTGGCGGCCGCCCGGAGCCTCAACTACCTTGCGCTCCCAGCGAACAGCAACGGAAGCGGGATGGCCCGCGCCGACCAGCGCGTTAGGGTCCATGAATACGAGGGCAGGGGAGTCTCCCGTCCCCGGTACGAAGACGCTGAGACGGCCGCAGCCGTCAGAGACGAGCAGGTGTATACGTGACGAATCTGATGCCTTACGCCGCCGGTGAGCCGTCCCTCGGTGGTGGCCTCGGCGACCAGGTCTACAGCCGGCTGCTCGGAGAGCGGATCATCTTCCTCGGCCAGCAGGTCGACGACGACATCGCGAACAAGATCACGGCCCAGATGCTGCTCCTTGCCGCCGAACCGGACAAGGACATCTTCCTCTACATCAACAGCCCCGGTGGCTCCGTGACGGCCGGCATGGCCGTGTACGACACCATGCAGTACATCCCCAACGACGTGGTCACCATCGGTATGGGCATGGCCGCCTCCATGGGGCAGTTCCTGCTTACCGGCGGCACCGCGGGCAAGCGCTTCGCGCTCCCCAACACCGACATCCTGATGCACCAGGGCTCCGCCGGCATCGGCGGCACCGCCTCGGACATCAAGATCCAGGCGGAGTACCTGCTCCGTACGAAGAAGCGGATGGCGGAGATCACCGCCTTCCACTCCGGCCAGACCGAAGAGACGATCATCCGCGACGGCGACCGCGACCGCTGGTTCACCGTCCAGGAGGCCAAGGACTACGGCCTGATCGACGAGATCATCACCGCGGCCTCGGGCGTTCCGGGCGGCGGCGGCACCGGGGCCTGAAGGCAGGCGCCCCGAGGACACACGCCTTGAGGGCACCCACCCCGACGCCCCTTCCGACCCCGGCCCAGCCCACCGAACGCCACAGGATGGTGAACACGCACATGAACAACTTCCCCACGAGCGGCCTCTACACCGGCCCGCAGGTGGACAACCGTTACGTCGTCCCGCGCTTCGTGGAGCGCACCTCGCAGGGCGTGCGCGAGTACGACCCGTACGCGAAGCTCTTCGAGGAGCGGGTCATCTTCCTCGGCGTGCAGATCGACGACGCCTCCGCCAACGACGTCATGGCGCAGCTCCTGTGCCTGGAGTCGATGGACCCGGACCGCGACATCTCCATCTACATCAACAGCCCCGGCGGTTCGATGACGGCCCTGACGGCCATCTACGACACGATGCAGTTCGTGAAGCCGGACATCCAGACGGTCTGCATGGGCCAGGCCGCCTCGGCCGCCGCCGTGCTGCTCGCCGCCGGCACCCCGGGCAAGCGCCTCGCCCTGCCGAACGCGCGCGTGCTGATCCACCAGCCGTCCAGCCAGACCGGCCGGGAGCAGCTCTCCGACCTGGAGATCGCCGCCAACGAGATCCTCCGGATGCGCGCCCAGCTGGAGGACATGCTGGCCAAGCACTCGACGACGCCGATCGAGAAGGTCCGCGACGACATCGAGCGCGACAAGATCCTGACCGCCGACGACGCGCTCGCGTACGGCCTCGTCGACCAGATCGTGTCGACCCGCAAGACCACGGCCGCAGCGGCCGCCTGACACACCCGGCGCCCTTGGCGCGGCTCGTGACGGTCGCGGGTGATTGCCCGCGACCATGTGAACCGCGCCAAGGGAGGCCCGAACCCGGGCCCGGGCAAGGTACCGTCGGATATGAGGCACAGGAGCCGCTGAACCAAAGCTGCTCCCAGGCGAAGGGGAAGCAACCTCGTGGCACGCATCGGTGATGGTGGCGACCTGCTCAAGTGCTCGTTCTGCGGGAAGAGCCAGAAGCAGGTGAAGAAGCTCATCGCGGGTCCCGGTGTGTACATCTGCGACGAGTGCATCGACCTCTGCAACGAGATCATCGAGGAAGAGCTCGCGGAGACCTCCGAGGTCCGCTGGGAGGAACTGCCCAAGCCACGCGAGATCTACGAGTTCCTCGAGGGGTACGTCGTCGGGCAGGAGCCCGCGAAGAAGGCCCTCTCGGTGGCGGTCTACAACCACTACAAGCGGGTCCAGGCCGGCGAGAACGGCGGCGCGTCCGGCCGTGACGACGCGATCGAGCTGGCGAAGTCCAACATTCTGCTGCTGGGCCCGACCGGCTCCGGCAAGACACTCCTCGCGCAGACGCTGGCGCGCATGCTCAACGTCCCGTTCGCCATCGCCGACGCGACGGCGCTGACGGAGGCCGGCTATGTCGGCGAGGACGTCGAGAACATCCTGCTCAAGCTGATCCAGGCGGCGGACTACGACGTCAAGAAGGCCGAGACCGGGATCATCTACATCGACGAGATCGACAAGGTCGCCCGCAAGAGCGAGAACCCGTCGATCACGCGTGACGTCTCCGGCGAGGGCGTCCAGCAGGCCCTGCTGAAGATCCTGGAGGGCACCACGGCCTCCGTCCCGCCGCAGGGCGGCCGGAAACACCCGCACCAGGAGTTCATCCAGATCGACACGACCAATGTGCTCTTCATCGTGGGCGGCGCCTTCGCCGGCCTGGAGAAGATCATCGAGTCGCGCGCGGGCGCCAAGGGCATCGGCTTCGGCGCCACGATCCGCTCGAAGCGGGAGATCGAGGAGAGCGACCAGTTCCAGGAGGTCATGCCGGAGGACCTGGTGAAGTTCGGGATGATCCCGGAGTTCATCGGCCGTCTCCCGGTCCTCACCTCGGTCCACAACCTGGACCGCGCCGCCCTCCTCCAGATCCTGGTCGAGCCGCGCAACGCACTGGTCAAGCAGTACCAGCGGCTCTTCGAACTCGACGGTGTGGAGCTGGACTTCGACCGCCCGGCCCTGGAGGCCATCGCCGACCAGGCGATCCTGCGCGGCACCGGCGCGCGCGGCCTGCGCGCCATCCTGGAGGAGGTCCTCCAGTCGGTGATGTACGAGGTCCCGTCCCGCAAGGACGTGGCCCGCGTGGTGATCACGGAGGACGTGGTCCACTCCCACGTCAACCCGACCCTGGTCCCGCGCGAGCCGAGGATCGTCAAGAACGACGGCCGCCACGAGAAGTCCGCGTAGCGCACGCCGCGCACGACGAAGGGGCGCCCGGCCGGCAACGATACGGCCGGGCGCCCCATAGTCGTACCCCGGGCCGT
>NZ_JBHYZP010000003.1:319076-358712 GCF_042752355.1 Streptomyces sp. NPDC059255 | reverse complement strand
AACATTCCGGGAGGTCGGGGTATCAACATATCTGGCGTTGACTTTTGGCACGCTGTTGAGTTCTCAAGGAACGGACGCTTCCTTCGTACTCACCCGCAGACCATGTCTGGGGTTTTCCTCCGGGCGCTTCCCTTCGGTGTTTCATTTTGTTCTGTACTTCGTTCCTGCGTTTCCGACTCTATCAGACTCTTTCGTGTCCGATTCCCCGTCGGAGCGGGGTTTGCTTTCCAGTTCTTCGCTTTCGCGTTTCCCTTTCCGGCGATTCCGACTCTACCAGATCCTTTCGGGCCTGATTCCCAGTCAGCGGGGCTTGTCCTCCCGGCCCTGCGGCCGTTCCGACGTTCCAAACCTTAGCGGATTCCGCAGGCGACTCATAATCGAGGCTTCGAAATGAATTTCGGCATGCCGAAATTCGTCCCGGCCAGGGGATCGTGCTGTGTTTGGGTGCCGCTGCTGCGGCGTGAGTGGCTGCTACCGGGCCGTACCGACCCCGTGACAACTCGGAGCACTTTACGGACCGGCCGGGGGCGTGTCAAACCGGTTGTCGCTCGCCCCGCTCAGCCCCCCAGCGGGCCCCATCGGCTCCGTCAGTCCAGGTCGGTCAGGCGGCCGCCGGCGTCCGGCTGGGCGTCCTCCACGCGGCGCAGGAGGCGGATCAACAGCTCTCCGAGCACTCCGCGTTCGTCACCGGTGAGGTCCTGGAGCAGTTCCTCCTCGAAGTCCGAGGCCATCCGCATCGCCGCCAGCCACTTCGTGCGGCCCTCGTCCGTCAGCTCGACGATCACGCGGACCCGGTTCGTCTCGTCGCGGTCGCGCGTCACCAGGCCCTCGCCCGCCATGCGGTCGATGCGGTGCGTCATCGCCGCCGGAGTGAGGCCGAGGCGCTTCGCGAGTTCGCCGGGGCCCAGGCGGTAGGGGGCTCCCGCGACCACCAGGGTCTTGAGGACCTCCCATTCGGCGTTGCTGATGCCGAGGTCGGCGACGTGTCTGCCGTACGCGACGTTCATCCGGCGGTTCAGCCGGCCGAGGGCCGAGACGATCTGCTCCACCTGGGGGTCGAGGTCGCGGAACTCGCGCTGGTAGGCGGCGATCTGCTCGTCGAGGCTCGGCTCCTGGAGATCCGGCGGGCCGGCTTTCGCGGGGGTGTCGGACATCGGGGCAGTATGCCACGCATCTCTGTTGGCGTTGAAGTCCTTCTCTGTGTACTGTTTAGCTTCTAAGTTTAGTTTTGAAGTCTTCAGACTTCGACCCTTGATCTTTGAGGCAGGTGAGTGTGACCAGGGCGATGGGCGCATCCTCGGCGATGCGCCGGATCCAGGCGGGGAACGCGCTGAGCGCGTTCGGGCTGGGATTCACGGTTCCGTATCTCTACGTGTACGTGGCTCAGGTGCGGGAGCTGGGTGCGAGTACGGCCGGTGCCGTGCTGGCGGTCTTCGCGCTGGCCGCGCTGGTCGTGCTGCCCTTCATCGGGCGGGTGATCGACCGGCGCGGTCCGCTGCCCGTCCTGGTGGGTGGCGCGCTCGTCGCCTCCGTCGGGGCGCTCGCCATGGGGCTCGCCGGCAGCGTGCCGGCCGCCGTGGCCGCCGCCGCGCTGCTGGGGGCCGGGACCGCCGTCATGCAGCCCGCGCTGGCCACGATGATCGTGCGGTCGTCGACGCCCTCGACCCGGACGCGCGCCTTCGCCACCCAGTTCTTCCTGGCGAACCTCGGACTCGGTGTCGGCGGGCTGATCGGCGGGCAGCTCGTCGACGAGAACCGGCCCGGCAGTTTCCTCCTGCTCTTCTCCGTCGAAGCCGTGATGTTCCTCGTGCTCGCGGCGATCGCGCTCACCGTCCGGCTGCCCCGGCCCGCCGCCCTTCCCGTCCCTGAACCGCCCGGTCTGCCGGGTCCGCAGGGTCCGCCCGGACGGTCCGCGGCCCGGGAGCGGGGGATGCGGGAGCTGCTGAGCCACCGGGCCATGGTGCATCTGTGCCTGCTGGGGTTCGTGCTCTTCTTCGCCTGTTACGGGCAGTTCGAGTCGGGGCTCGCCGCGTACGGCACCGAGGCCGCCGGGATCGATCCGTCGACCCTCGGGATCGCGCTGGCCGCCAACACCGCGGTGATCGTGGTCGCGCAGTTCGTCGTCCTGCGGCTGGTCGAGCGGCGCAGGCGCAGCCGGGTGATCGCCGCGGTCGGGCTGATCTGGGCGTTCGCCTGGGTCGTGGCGGGGTTCGCGGGGCTGGGGCACGGCGGCCAGGCGGTGGCGACGGCCGCGTTCGTCTCGACGTACGCGCTCTTCGGGCTCGGCGAGGCGATGCTGTCCCCGACCGTCGCGCCGCTGGTGGCCGATCTCGCGCCCGCCGAGTCGGTCGGCCGGTACAACTCCGCCTTCGCGCTGGTCAAGCAGGTCGCGCTGGCGGTGGGGCCGGCGGTGGGCGGGCCGATGGGCGCGGCCCTGCACGGCCCGTACATCGTGACGTTCGTCCTGTTCTCGCTCGGCATCACCGTCCTGGCCCTGCGGCTGGGGCGGCAGCTCACGCCCGTACAGGACCAGCCGTCGCTCGTGACGGCCTCGCGGGTCGTGGCTCAGGGGCTGCCCGAGCCGGCCGCCCCCGTACCCGTGCCCGTTCCCGCCCCCGCGCCGGTGACCGGGGCCGTCGGCTGAGCGGGCGCCCCGCGCGGCGTCCGGTGGTCAGTGCGGCAGGGCGAACTCGCACCAGACGGCCTTGCCGCCCCCGGGGGTGCGGCGCGAGCCCCAGGACGAGGCGATCGTCGCGATGATGGAGATGCCGCGGCCCGCCTCGTCCGCCGGTTCGGCGCGGCGGCGGCGGGGGAGGTGGTCGTCCCCGTCCGTGACCTCGATGATCAGCCGGCGGTCGGTGCGGCGGAGTCGGAGGCGCATGGGCGGGGTGCCGTGCTGGAGGGAGTTCGCGACCAGCTCGCTCGTGGCGAGCACCCCCAGATCGCACAGCTCGACCGGGAAGCGCCAGGAGGCGAGCACGCCGGTCGCGAAGGCCCGGGCGCGCGGGGCGGCCTCGACGCCGCCGAGCAGGTCGAGTGCCGCGTTGTGGAACAGCTCCGCGTCCGCGCCCGTACGGGCGGGGTGCTGGAGGACGAGGACCGCGACGTCGTCGTCGTGGTCGTCGGTCACGCCGAGGGAGCGGATCAGCCGGTCGCAGACGACCTGGGGCGAGCCCTGGGCGCCGGACAGGGCGCGCTCCAGGGAGGCGACGCCCTCGTCGATGTCCTCCCCGCGCCGCTCGACCAGCCCGTCGGTGTAGAGGACGGCGGTGGAGCCGGGCGGGAGGGCGATCGAGCCCGAGGTGTGGAGCCAGCCGCCGGTGCCGAGCGGCGGGCCCGTCGGGTCCTCGGCGCGCTCGACCGAGCCGTCCGCGGCGCGGACCAGAATGGGCAGATGGCCGGCCGAGGCGTAGACGAGGCGGCCCTCGTTGGGGTCGTGGACGGCGTAGACGCAGGTGGCGATCTGGCTGGCGTCGATCTCGGCGGCGAGTCCGTCGAGGAGCTGGAGCACCTCGTGCGGCGGCAGATCGAGGCGGGCGTAGGCGCGGACGGCGGTGCGCAACTGCCCCATGACGGCGGCGGCGCGCACCCCTCGGCCCATCACGTCCCCGATGACCAGGGCCGTACGGCCGGCGCCGAGCGTGATCACGTCGTACCAGTCGCCGCCGACCGCCGCGTCCTCGCCGCCGGGCCGGTAGGTGGCGGCGACACGCAGGTCGTCGGGCTGCTCCAGCTCCTGCGGGAGCAGCGAGCGCTGGAGGGTGACGACGGTACGGCGGTGGCGGCGCTCGCTGGTGCGCAGCCGCTCGGCCGCCTCGGCGTGGTCGGTGACGTCGGCGGCGTAGATGAGGATGCCCGCGGTGCCCTGGCAGGCGATGGGGGTGCAGGTGACCGTGTAGGAGCCCTCCGCGCCGTCCTGGTGGCGCCGCGCCTTGCGGGACTTGACGGTGCGTGACGTGCCGCTGCGCAGGACCTGGTCGAGCAGGGGGAGCAGGCCCAGCTCGGCGAGTTCCGGGCAGCTCTCGGCCGCGGTGGCGCCGGGGGAACGCGGGCCGAACGTGGTGGCGTACGCGCCGTTGACGTACGCCACGCGGTGGTCGGGGCCGTACACCAGGGCGACGAGGGCGGGCAGTTCGCCGAGGACCTCCCGTACGGACAGCTCCTCGACGGAGGGGAGGGAGGGGACGTCCGCCGGGGGCTCGGGCTTCTGTTCGTACTCACCACGGGCCGCCGGTACCGTGCCGCGGTCCGTCCGCGCGGCGGAGCGGCGCTGTGTACCGGGGAGACGGGCGCTCCAACGCGTGAAGTTCACGGATTCTCTGGCCTCATGGTGTTGTGTGTCGTGCCGTGCGTCTGGGTCGGGTGGCTGGGCGGGCGGGCGCCCGGGGTCCGCGTCGCCGGATGGCGGCGCGGCGGAGCGGTCGGTCCGGATCACTCTGTGCAGATGTGAGCCCACCTATGGTCACACGTCCAGTGTGACCGATCGCACTGACAGGGGCACCGGGGTCACGCGGTCCCGGGGAGCGAACGGTCTCAGGGGTTACGCGGTCGCCGGGGTCGCCGGCCTCACGCCTCCTCGGTCCCCCGGGAACGCTCACCACCCTTGGAACGCCCGGTCCCCCGGGATCGTTCGCCTCCCGCGGCGAGTTCGAACTCGGCGCGCGGGTGCTCCAGCGAGCCGAGGGAGACGATCTCCCGTTTGAAGAGCCCGGACAGGGTCCATTCCGCGAGAACGCGGGCCTTCCTGTTGAAGGTGGGAACACGGCTGAGGTGGTACACGCGGTGCATCAGCCAGGCCGGGTAGCCCTTGATCTTTCGGCCGTAGACGTGCCCCACGCCCTTGTGGAGACCGAGCGACGCGACCGATCCCGCGTAGGCGTGACGGTAGTCCCGGAGGGGTGCGCCGCGCAGGGAAGCGAGGATGTTCTCCGCGAGAACTCTGGCCTGCCGTACGGCGTGCTGCGCGTTGGGCGCGCACTCCTTTCCCGGTTGGTCCGAGGTCAGATCGGGTACGGCGGCGGCGTCACCGGCCGCCCAGGCGTGTTCGGTGCCGTCGACCGCGAGGTGCGCGGTGCAGCGCAGCCGGCCGTGGTCGTTCCGCGGCAGGTCGGTGGCGGCGAGGACGGGGTGCGGCTTGACGCCCGCGGTCCACACGAGCGTCCGGGTGGGGAAGCGGGCGCCGTCGCTGAGGACGGCGACGCGGTCCTCGCAGGAGTCCAGGCGGGTGTCGAGCCGTACGTCGATGTTGCGGGCGCGCAGCTCCCGTACGGCGTACTTGCCCATGACGTCGCCTACCTCGGGGAGGATCCGGCCGGAGGCCTCGACGAGGATCCACTTCATGTCCTCGGCCTTGATGTTGTGGTAGTACCGCGAGGCGTAGCGGGCCATGTCCTCCAGTTCGGCGAGCGCCTCGACGCCCGCGTAGCCGCCGCCGACGAACACGAAGGTGAGGGCGGCGTCGCGGATCGCGGGGTCGCGGGTGGAGGAGGCGATGTCCATCTGCTCGATGACGTGGTTGCGCAGGCCGATGGCCTCCTCGACGGTCTTGAAACCGATGCCGTGTTCGGCGAGACCGGGGACGGGGAGCGTACGGGAGACGGAGCCCGGGGCGAGGACGAGTTCGTCGTACGCGAGGTCGACGGTGCCGGTGCCCTCCTCCTCGGAGGCGAGGGTGCGCAGGGTGGCGGTGCGTTTGGCGTGGTCGATGGCGGTGGCCTCGCCGACGAGGATCTGGCACTGGTCGAGCACGCGGCGGAGGGGGACGACGACATGGCGGGGGGAGATGTTGCCCGCGGCGGCCTCGGGGAGGAACGGCTGGTAGGTCATGTACGGGTCGGGTGACACCACGACGATCTCGGCCTCACCGCTCTTCAGCTGCTGCTTCAGTCTGCGCTGGAGCAGCAGCGCGGTGTACATGCCGACGTAGCCGCCGCCGACCACCAGGACGCGGACCCTGGGCGGGCGCGCCTCGGGCAGGTCTGCCCCGGGCGGCGTTGCCTCGGGCTCGGATGCGGGGGTCGTTCCCCGGGAGATCTCAGCCGTCACCTTCCCATGACGCACCCGGCTTCGTTGTTTGTCCACAGGCGCGACGCATTGTATGACCGGAGAACGTCCGCGGGTGCGGACGGCCGCGGGCCGGCGGGCGTCCGGCGCCGGGGGCAGGCGCGCAGGTCAGCGGGGGCGGGGTGGGTGCGGGGCGGGGGGTGAATCAGGCACGTTCCGGTCCTTGCTCCGATCGGGGGGCGCTCCGTGCGGAACTACCCTCTTCTGAATTGCCCCGGGCTCAACTATGTTCGTAGTTCGTCGGGGTGTCCGGCCGGTTACCGGACCGGGAACCCGGCAGCCAGGCGGGGAGTCTCCGGGGGGAGACATCATTACCGGGGGAACGCTTATGCACATTCAGGATTCTCATTGGCAGGCCGCCGTCGTCACGGAGGGTGACGGACGTGTGGCCGACGAGGGACGACTGGGAGCGGTGGGGGTCGGCGGGTCAGGTCGTGCCGCGCCCCTCCGTGTGGACGCACAGCGCAATCTGGAGCACGTACTGCGCGCGGCTCGCGAGGTCTTCGGCGAGCTGGGGTACGGGGCTCCGATGGAGGACGTGGCGCGGCGCGCCCGGGTCGGGGTCGGCACGGTCTACCGGCGCTTCCCGAGCAAGGACGTACTGGTCAGGCGAATAGCCGAGGAGGAGACCTCCCGGCTGACCGACCAGGCGCGTTCGGCGCTGGGCCAGGAGGAGGAGCCGTGGTCCGCGCTCTCCCGCTTCCTGCGCACGTCGGTGGCATCGGGCGCGGGGCGGCTGCTGCCTCCGCAGGTGCTGCGGGTCGGGGTCGATTCCGACGACGTGGTGGTCGGGCGGAACGGGACGGCGGACGAGGCGCGGGTGCCGCAGCAGCGGCAGGCGGGCCAGCCGGACCTGCGGGTGGTCGGCTCGCGGATATCGGCCTCGGCCGACGATCTGGACGACCCGGGCGCGGTCGAACTGCTCGGCGTCGTCGGGCAGTTGGTGGACCGGGCGCGGGCGGCGGGTGAGCTGCGCGGTGATGTGACCGTGGCGGACGTCCTGCTGGTGATCGCGACGGCGGCGCCCACGCTGCCGGACGCGGTGCAGCAGGCGGCGGCTTCGGCGCGGCTGCTGGACATCCTGCTGGAGGGGCTGCGGTCCCGGCCTGTGTAGCCGGTGTGGTTCGACGCGGGCACTTCGGATACTCGGATACTTCGGAGGTTCTCGCGGAGTGGGGCCGGTGCGTGGATGCGCACCGGCCTTTCCGGGTCCGTACGGTCCGAGTCCGGGTACGAGTGCGAGTGCGAGTGCGAGTGCGAGTGCGACGACTGTGCCTCGGGGCGGCCTGCTTTCCTGCCGGGCTGCTTTCCCACAGGCTGCTTTCCTGCCGGGCTGCTTCCGGACTCGCCTGATTTCGAACTGGTTTGCCGATGAACGGCGTTGATCTTTCCCCGAACGGGTGAAGGTTAAAGCCCACTGTGGGGAAAGCCCCCCGGACGAGTGGTGCGGGGCGCCAAGCCCTGGGTCGGCGCGTCGCGCTGTGGCACGCTGGCCCGGTGTTTGGGACAGAAGGGGCGCGCACGGGGCACGTAACAGGGCACCTGCGGGGGCTTCCGCGATGAACGGCAACGGGCGGGACGAGCCGCAGGACGAACCTCTGGACGGCCGTGACGCCGACGGTGCCGACCGTATCGACGGTACCGCCAGTGGTACTGGCGGCGGTACGGGATCCGGCGAAGTGGCGTCCTCTCGCCAACTGCCGCATCAGGTACCGGGGCAGGTGCCGGAACAGGGGCCGCATCACGGGCCGGGCCAGGTCCCGAGCCAGGGCGGGCCCCGAGAGCCTTCCGGCACCCCCGGTGTTCCCGGCCAGGGCGGTCCGGTGGGGCCGATCGGGCCGGTCGGGCCCGGGGTGTCCGTCGGGCCGGTCGTCCCGCATCCCGCGCCGGGTTCGGACGGGCCGGACGGCAGCGTTCCGCCGCAGCGCGAACGCACCGAAAGTACCGAACGTGCCGAACACGACGGAGGGGTCGAACGCGCCGGAGGGGAGCCGGCCGCACCGGGTCGAGGAGAGCCGCCTCCCTCGGACGCCGACCTGATCCAGCGGATGCGGAACGGCGACGACAGCGCGTACGAGGAGCTGTTCCGCCGCCACTCGGAGCCGGTGCGCCGGTACGCCCGTACCTGCTGCCGCGACGCGCACACCGCGGACGACCTGACGGCCGAGGTGTTCGCCCGTACGCTCCAGGCGGTACGGGGCGGCGCCGGGCCCGAACAGGCGGTGCGCGCCTACCTGCTGACGACCGTACGGCGGGTGGCCGCGTCCTGGACGAAGTCCGCGAAGCGCGAGCAACTGGTCGACGACTTCGCGGTGTTCGCCGCGCAGGCGACCCGTACCTCCGAGGTCTCGGCCGAGGACACCCTCGACCTGGGCGCGGACGTCCTGGCGATGCACGAGGCAGACCGGTCCATGGCCATGCAGGCCTTCCGGAGCCTGCCGGAACGCTGGCAGGCCGTCCTGTGGCACACCACGGTCGAGGAGGAGTCGCCGAGCGAGGTCGCGCCGCTCTTCGGGCTGACCGCCAACGCCACCGCAGTACTGGCGAGTCGGGCGCGCGAGGGGCTCAAGCAGGCGTATCTCCAGGCACACATCAACTCGGCGCTCACCTCGGCGGGCGACTGCTCGCGGTACGCCGACCGGCTCGGCGCCTACGCCCGCGGCGGGCTGCGCATGCGTGCCGAGCGCGGGCTGCGCAAGCATCTGGCGGAGTGCGCGAAGTGCCGCCTCGCGGCGGGTGAGCTGGCGCAGGTCAACGCGGCGATCCCGGCGGTGCTGCCGATCGCGGTGATCGGCTGGTTCGCGGCGGGGTACTCGCTCAAGGCGGCCGGGGTCGTGGCGGGCGGCGCCGTGGGAGCGGCCGGCGCGGGCGCCGCGGCGGCGGCGACAGGCGGAACAGCAGGCACTGCAGGGACTGCAGGGACTGCAGGGGCGACAGGGGCGACGGGCGGGGCCGCCGGGGGCGTTGCGGGCGGGGCCGCCGGTGGCGCCTCCGGCGGCTCGGCGGGCTCGGGGGCCGGTGGCGCGGGCGCCGCGTCCGAGGGGCTCGGCGCCCCGGCGAAGGCGGGGATCGCGGGGCTGCTGGTGGTCGCCGCCGCCGGTCTGGTGTACGCGCTGTCGGGCAACAGCCCGGAGCCCGACGCCAAACCCCGGGAGAAGCCGCCGGTCGCGCAGCCGCTCGTACCGCGGCTACCGGTCCCGTCGTCCGCGCCGGCCGAACCCTCGACGCCTCCCCCGGCGCCGTCCGCTCCGGCCCCGACGCCGGCTCCTTCGAAGAAACCCGCGCCGGCACCCCCCACCCCCACGAAGCCCGCGCCGGAACCCGAGCCGAGCCCGAGCCGTACCACCCCCGGCCCCACGCCCACCCCCGAGCCGTCGCCGCCTCCCCTGCCGGAGCCGACCTCCCGTCCGAAACCGCCATTGCCGCCCGCCCCGGCCGACTACCAGGTCAACGAGCTGGCGTACGGCGTCCTCGGGGACGGCTCCGAGCCCGAGGTGCGGCTCGTCGGGAGCGGCTGGCTCTGGCAGCGGTCGAACGTGTCGATCGGCGGCACCCGCCACGGCCACGGCGTCACCATGCGCGCCTCGTCCTCGGTGACCATCGACCTCAACCGGAGCTGTTCCTCGTACGCGGCGCTGGTCGGCGTGGACGACCTGACGCTCGGCCAGGGCTCCGTACGCTTCTCCCTCTACGGCGACGGCACCCGTCTCTGGCGCTCCCCCGTACTGCACGGCGGCGACGCGGCCGTACCCGTCCAGGTGGGCATCTCCGGCCGCGACTCCATCCGCCTGGTCGTGGAACCGCACGCCCCGAACGATGTCGTCGCCCTCGCGGACTGGGCGCGGTCCCGCATCAGTTGCCCTTGAACCCCGGGGCGAGGAGCGCGCGTACACCGGTCCGTACGGCGTCCCAGTCGGTACCCGGTTCACGGTCCCGCGCCCGTGGCAGCCAGGTCGCCCGGTCCCGGTGCTCGCGGCGCAACTGCTCCGCGTCCACCTCGGCGCCGAGCGGCGGACCGGACGCCTCCAGCTCGCCGATGCGCCGGTCCATCGCGGCCAGCAGCGCCCTGTCGAGTGCGGTCACCGCCGCGAGGAACTCGCTCGTGGGCATGGTCACCCGCCCCGTCGGCGGGCCGGCGAACTCGATCACGCCCTCCGGGTCCGGCCGGTGCTCCCAGGCCACGGTCACCGTGTCGCCCGTCACCTTGTCGCCGGGCTCGGTGACGGTACGCCAGCAGCGGATGTGCGGGGCGACGCGCAGGTAGTCGGTGTACAGGAAACCGGCGCTGTGCCAGTTCAACGCGGCCTCGGCCTCCGGTGTGTCGCGCCAGGTCCACTCCGGCGAGAGCTCGGCCGCCACGTCCAGCAGGTCCGGCGGCACCGGTTCCATCGCCCCCGACACGAGCGCGATCATGTCCTCCCACAGGCGGACGACGTAGTAGTCCACGTACGGGTGCTGTGGCCCGCCCTCCTCTTCGTTCCGCAGCTGCCGGACGCTGCGCTCGGAGTAGCGCAGCACCTCGTGGCCGCCGAGGTCGACGCAGTACCAGCCGTCGGTCAGGCCGAACCAGTGCAGTACGGGACGCTCGCGGCCCCATGGTCCGACCTGCTCCAACGGGGTCAGACCGAAGCGGATGCGCATCGCGGGATCGGTGGTCGTCACAGATTCAGTTTCGAATACGGACGCACCCTGTTGCACTCTGCGGGGTCACGGACACGTAAGGGCAGACGCCAGGAGAGGAAGTCATGCCCATCCGAACCGAAGCCCAGTTCACCGAGGTGTACCGGGCCCACTACGAGGATCTGCTGCGCTTCATACGCCGTCGGGCCCATCCGATGAACGTCGACGACATCGTCGGGGAGACGTTCCTCGCCGCGTGGCGCCGCCGGAGCGAGCTGCCCGAGGATCCACGGCCCTGGCTGTTCCGCACGGCACGCAACGCCATGCTGAACGCGAACCGCGGGATGCGCCGCCGGTCGGCGCTGGTGGTGCACATCCAGCAGTCCTCCGAGCCCGGCGCCCGGCACGCCACGCCCGACATGACGGACCAGGTGGAGAACCGGCTGGAACTCGGCGCCGCCTGGCGGCAACTCGCCCCGGCGGACCAGGAAGTGCTCGCCCTGCACGTCTGGGAGGAGCTCTCCGCCCGGGACGCCGCGCGGGTCCTCGGCTGCACCCGCGCCGCCTACGCCATGCGGCTCACACGGGCGAAGCGCCGCCTGGCGGCACGGCTCACGGCAGGCACCGCCGTATCGCCGGCCCTCGCCATGACCCGCTGACGCTCTGCCCGCAGCCCCCTTACCTCTGCACCTCTGCTCCCTGACTGGAGACACCGTGACCGACGACCTTCTCGCCCGCCTGGCCAAGCTGGACGCCGCCCCCCGCACCGAACCGACCGCCGCCGAGATCGACCGCGAGGAGACTCTGCTGCGCACCGTGCTGAGCGACACCGAGCGGCCCGCCCGGTCGGTCGGCACCACCTTCCGCCGCCCCCTCGTGCGGCGTACGGCGTTCACGCTGGCCGGCGGCCTCGCCGCGGGCCTGGCCTTCGTCGCGGTGGCGGGCGGCCTGCCCGGCCTGGGCGGCGGCGGACCGCTGCCGTCGTCCGAACTGGCGAGCTGGACACCCACCCCGAACGCCCTGGACATCTCCGCCGGCAAGGGCTCCGCCGCCGAGAAGACGTGCCTGGAGGTGGCGGGGTACACCCCCGACAAGCCGTCCCCCACGATCGCCAACGCCGACGTGCGCGGCAAGGTCGCCTCCATGATCGTCATCTGGGGGAAGGACGACGCGTCGTACTGCCTGGCCGCCTCGGACGGCACCGGCCTCATGATGGCCATCGACCCGACGGTCGAGGTCGACGCCGACGCCCTCACCCTGGACACGCTGGGCGCCCGCGGCAGCGACGACGGAGAGTTCAACTACGCGCTCGGCTCGGTGGGCTCCGACGTCAAGGACGTCACCGTGCGCGACTCCGGGAAGACCATCCACGCCACGGTGCAGGACGGCCGGTGGACCGCGTGGTGGCCGGACGGCGACCCGGACGGCCTGATCACCGGCACCGTCACGGTCACCCTCACGGACGGTACGACCCGGAGCGTCACGGGCGACGAGCTGATGGCCCAGCGCCCTGAATGATCCGAGTGGTCAACCGACATCGTTGACTCCGATGTCGTTGACTCCGGCCTCGGCGCGGGGCGCGGGCACGTCCGGCGACCTGCCGGGTGACCGTATCGGCGCCGGGGCGATCCGCCCGCTCCGGCAGGGTGTGATCAGCTCACCGCGCCGGTCCCCCCGACGGAGACCGTGCCGTTGCGGTTCTCCCAGACATGGCCCAGCAGGACGCGGTCCTCGTCACGGGCCCACTCCAGGTAGGCCAGCTCCGCGAGCGAACCCGCCGGGATCTCGACGCCGAGTCTGTCGGCGAGCGCGATCATAAGGGGAAGCACTCCGTCCATGAGCTTGATCATGTCCCGGTGGAACGACCTGCCCCGTCGCTGGAGAGCCCGGGTGACGAACTCCCCGTACGCCTCGGGGTCGACCATGACCCAGTCGCCGGAGACGTCGTCCAGTCCCGTCGGCACCCGGAGGATCCGCTTGCCCAGGGCATCGACCCCACCCATGAACAACTGGCCGACGGCCAAGGCGGGTTCCCAGACGTCCTCGTCGGTGTCGGTGACGGTGAAGATGTAACTCACTCCGCCAACGTATCCGGGCGTCGGCGCGTCGTCCTCCTGAATACGCGGGCGCTGCGCGCAGCCCTCGACGAGCCGTTGCGGGCCGGGGCTCCCGACGACGGAGCCGGGCCGAACCGGGTCAGCCGCCCGCTTCGACGTACGACGCCAGGTTGGCCAGCGAGGAGGCGATCCCGGCCTCGTGGGCCGCCTGGTCGATGCCGGGCGGCACGTCCGTGGCGATGACGGTCACCTCGGTCCCCTCACCGGTGGCCGTGAAGTGCCAGGTCATCGTCATCGTGCCCGCGAAGGACGGATCGTCCGCCTCGAACACCCCCCGCTGCACCACACGCTCCGACGGCACCAGTTCGGCGAACTCGACCTCGACGACATCCGTCGCGTCCGTCGTCTTGCCGGGGCTGTCGGCGGGGTTGAGGTAGGTGAGCGTCATCCGGTACCCGCCACCGGGCCGGGGGTCCCACCGCTCGACGCGCCCGCGCATGCCGTCCGGCGGCATCCAGGCCTCCAGGGCCGCCCGGTCGAGGAGGGCGCCGTAGACGGCCGCCGGGGATGCCGCGATCATCCGGACGGCGCGGTCGATTCTTCCCATGGCCCGATCCTAGAACCGGGGTTTGCGTCGTGCCCGTATCTCCGACCAATCCGGCGGAGATCAGGCCGGGAAGCCGTCGTCGGCCTTGAGCGCCGCGACGAACGACACCCAGGCGCCGACGGGTTGGGGGTTGAGCGGGCTGGAGGACTCGGCGGTGCTGATCCTCTCGGAGCTGCTGACGAACGCGGCGCGGCATGCCCGTGTCTCGCCGGCGCGGAAGATCGAGACCCGGTATCTCGCCGGGCCGCACGGGCTGCGGATCGAGGTGCACGACGCGTCCTGCGAGCAGCCGCGGACCAGAACGCCGGACGTGGACGCGTGCGACGGGCTCGTCATCGTGGAGGACCTCGCCGACCAATGGGGCGTCCACCAACGCGAGCGCGGCGGCGTCGGGAAAGTCGTCCGGGCCACCCTGTCGGGGTGAGACGGGAGTGGGCCGCCCGGGCGATGGTCCGGGCGGCCCGTCAGCCCACCGGGACGCCGTTCTCCAGGCAGACCGTCACCCCGAGGTTCCGCGCCTCGACGCAGGCGCGGACCCGGCGGGCCAGCACCGGGGTCAGGCGCTCGGACACCCGGCCCGGGTCCACGAACGCGAACGCCCGGAGTTCCGCAGCCTGGAGGCGGATCGCCGTGACCTTCTCGGCCGGCAGGACGCCGCCGTCGAAGATGACCGCCATCGCCTCGCTGCGGCCGGGGCGCGGTGGCGTCCAGTCGATGCCGAGCAGCCGGCCCGGCTCCAGGGTGAGCCCGAGTTCCTCCTCGACCTCGCGTGCCGCGCCTCGGCGGGGGGACTCGTCCCGCTCCACCGCGCCGCCGGGGATCTCCCACGGCTCCTTGTACACCGGGTCCACCAACAGCACCCGGCCTTCGAGGTCGAAGAACAGCACCCCGGCCGAGACGCGTTTACGTGCCAGCGAGCGGTCGTAGGCGGTCAGATCGCCGGCGGCGGTGTCCATACGCCGAGCTTAGGCTCGTCCAGGGAGCCCGCGTCCACACGCCACCACCCGTACCGGCGAGGTGAGTTCTGCCGTTGCGAGGGGCGCGCCTCGTCGGCCCCGGCCCTGGTCCTGCCGCCTACGACCGGAGTGTCGGGCGGGGGGCCACGCCGCCTGCTACCGCGCGTTGGCGGGGGGCCGCCGTGCCCGTCCAGCAGGTACCTCGGCGGGAGAGGAGGCGGCGGAGCCAGAGTTCCGTGGAGACCAGGTCCGCTATGCCGTCCAGCGGGACCGGTTCGCCCTCGGCCGCCGCGCGCAGGGCCTTGCGGACGACGCGGGCCTCGACCAGGCCCGCGTCGGCGAGGAGCGGGGCGTCGAAGAGGGTGATCAGGTCGCCGATGGAGGCGCGCAGGCCGACCCGGGTGGCCGCCGCCGAGCCCGCGCGGGAGGTGGCGCCCCAGCCCGGGGGGAGGTCGTGGATGCCCATGCCGGCCAGGACCGTACGGAGGATGTCGGCGCGGGCGCCCGGCTGGACCCGTAGCGCCTCGGGGAGTTCGCGGCAGGCCCGTACGACCTGGTTGTCCAGGAACGGCGCGTGCAGCCGCTGGCTGCGGATCTCGCTCGCCTGCTCGAAGACCCGGTGGTCGGCCGCGAAGCGGGCGAGGGCGGCGCGGGCGCGGGCCTCGCCGGGGCGCTGGACCGAGGTGGGGCGGGTCGCGCCCGACAGAAGGCGAACCGATACTTCGGCCAGGGCCTCCCCGGTCAGCCAGCGCGCCGCCGGCCCCGGCCGTGACCAGGTCAGTGCGGCGAGCGAGGCGCCCAGCGGGCCGTTCGACGCGGCGGACAGGAGCGCCCGGTTCGCCTCGGGGAGCCGGGCCGCGGCCTCTTCGAGTCCGGCGCGGTAGGGCGTACGGGCCAGCCTGCGCGCCGCCCGGTAGACGGTCACCGGGATGAAGAGGGAGGCCGGGGAGGGGCCTTCGGCCTTCGCCAGCGCGGTGACCGGCTGGAGCAGGTGGCGTCTGCGGCGGTCGAGCAGCAGGTCGGCCAGGCGCGCCGGGTGCGCGTCGAGGACCTCGCGCGCGCCCGCCCCGGTGAGGTGGTCCGCGCTGCCCGCGGCGAGGCGCCGCCGGTGGCGTTCCGCCGCGACCAGGGAGGGGCCCGGCTCGTCGGTGAGCGGGCCCTCCAACTCGGCGTACGGCAGCGCCTCCTCACCCGCCGCGACGACCACGTGGTGCAGCCGGGGGTTGTCGGCGATCGACCTGGCCCGCTCCAGCTCCGCCTCGTCCCGGCCCGCCGCGGACAGGTCGTTGAAGGTGACGGCGAGCAGCCGCTCCCCCGCGCCCGTGCCGTGCCCGAGGATCGTGCCCGGCGCGCCGGGCAGCCCGGCGGCGAGCAGTGCGAGGGTGCCGGACGCGCTGCCGCCGGAGAGGTCGGCGCCGATGCCGGGTACGGGGCCGCCGCCCCCGCGCGCGGCGCGCCGGTCGGCGGGCCCCATGCCGGGGACGGGCCCGGGGTCGGGCGCCACCATCTCGGGGGCGTGGCGCGGCGCGAGGAGCCGGGCGCGTACGGAGTCGACCAGGGCGTCCCGTACGCCTTCGACGGCCCGCTCCGGGTCGCGCTGGGGGCCGGCCACGGCGAGGGAGGCGACCGGTTCGTACCCGGTGATCTCGCGGGACCCCTCGCGCAGCACGAGCGCGTGCCCGGGCGGGATGCGCTTGACGCCCTCGTACGGGGTGGAGTCGCGCAGCGCCTCCGGGGTTTCGGGGCAGGCGAGCAGCGCGGCGAGGTGCCCGATGTCGAGCTGCGCCTCGATGAGGTCGGCGAGCGGCAGCGCGGCGGTGGCGTACGCCGTACCGCTCGCCCAGGGCGTGTAGAAGACGGGGCGCGCCCCGGCCAGATCGCCGGCGATGGTGATCCGGCGGCCGATCTGGGCGACGGCGGTGTAACTGCCCGACCAGGCGGTGAGATGGCGCAGCGCGCCGCCGCGCGCGGCGAACAGACCGACGCGCAGCTCCTCGTCGGTGGCCCCGCAGCAGCCGAGTACGGCGAGCCGGGTGAAGGGGTCGACGGTGACGACTCTCACCTCGTCGGGGCGCCAGTCGCCGACGGCCCAGAGGGGATCCGGGTCGCCCCACAGGAGTTGGGAGCCGACCGGGTGGACGCTGCCGCCCTCGGAGTCGCCGACGGGGCCGACCGCGCCGGCCGTGCCGAAGCGCGCGGCGATACTGCTCCATCCCACCAACCAGCGCATCGCCGCCTCCACGCTTCCACAGCCTGTGGATCAATCGGGCCCGGACCCGGGCACCTCCGGAACCAGGATCGTGCGGTCCCGGGGCCATGATCCCGCGTCGAAGCTCAAGCTGAGAAGCTCGAACCGAAGCCGTTCAGGACCATGCTGCCATGACAACAGCGCACGGGAGGGCCTACGGAAGCGTGTGCGCGAAGGGGAATGCGCCCCTGGCATTGGCCATGTGGCGGAGATACGGCCCCCTGTCCATGGGCAGCATTCAGCCAATCTCCGAACGCGGCGCGGCGCGACGCCCGGGCCCCGGCGCCGGCAAACGTTCGGTCCGGGAGGCGGGATTCGCCTCCCGGACCGGTCCACCGCCCGCGGGGATTGGGGCGGCGGGATCCCCCAGCCCACTCGTTCCAGTACGCAGTGGGCCGACCCACGCAGGTCTCATGGAAGCGCTCCCGCTCCCCCGGGGCCAAGAGCGCACGGCCGGGCGCACGCTACACAACCGGAGCACGGGACGCCTCTCCGGGGCCCGTTCGGCGGCTTGCGGACGGACAACAATCCCGCCATCCGGAAGTCCGCCCCTTAACGGTCGGGATGTGGCGAACTACGCTGGGTTTACGAATGCCGCGCGCCTATGCCGCAAGTCGGCGGCCGTCTGTGTGTCGAGGGGTGACGCATGTCCAGGGAGCTACGCGGGCCGAACGAGAAGCTCGGCACCGTTCTCGCCCTCGCGGGAATCAGCAACGCCGGCCTCGCCCGGCGGGTCAACGACCTCGGGGCGCAGCGCGGTCTGACACTTCGCTACGACAAGACCTCCGTGGCGCGATGGGTGTCCAAGGGGATGGTTCCGCAGGGTGCGGCGCCCCATCTCATCGCCGCAGCCATCGGAGCCAAGCTGGGACGTCCTGTCCCGCTCCACGAGATAGGGCTCGCGGACGCGGACCCGGCCCCGGAGGTCGGGCTCGCCTTCCCGCGGGACGTCGGGGAGGCGGTGCGCTCGGCGACGGAGCTGTACCGGCTGGACCTGGCGGGCCGGCGCGCGGGCAGCGGGGGCATCTGGCAGTCGCTGGCCGGATCTTTCGCAGTGAGCGCTTACGCCACACCCGCGTCCCGGTGGCTGATAACACCCGCCGACTCCTCGGTCGCCCGTGATCCGGCGGTCGCGGAGGCGGCGCAGGGAGCGCACGGCGGGGGTGGAGCCGCCGCGCAGGGGGCCGCGCAAGGAGCCTCCCAGGGGGCCGACGGGGCCGGGCCGGCCGGGGGCTCCGGCGAGCTGTCGCCGCTGCGTGTGGGCCACAGCGATGTCGCCAAGCTGCGCGAGGCCGCGTCCGACGCGCGCCGCTGGGACTCCAAGTACGGGGGCGGCGACTGGCGTTCCTCCATGGTGCCGGAGTGCCTGCGGGTCGACGCGGCGCCGCTGCTCCTCGGGGCGTACAGCGACGAGGTCGGCCGGGGGCTCTTCGGCGCGACGGCCGAACTGACCAGGCTGGCCGGGTGGATGGCCTTCGACACGGGCCAGCAGGAGGCCGCGCAGCGGTACTACATCCAGGCGCTGCGGCTGGCGCGCGCGGCGGCCGACGTACCGCTGGGGGGGTATGTCCTGGCGTCCATGTCGCTCCAGGCGACCTACCGGGGCTTCGCCGACGAGGGCGTCGACCTCGCCCAGGCGGCGCTGGAGCGCAACCGGGGGCTGGCCACGGCCCGCACGATGAGCTTCTTCCGGCTGGTGGAGGCGCGCGCACACGCGAAGGCGGGCGACGCGGTCGCGGCCGGGGCGTCGCTGAAGGCGGCCGAGGGGTGGCTGGAGCGCTCCCGGGACGGTGACGCGGATCCGGGGTGGCTGGGCTTCTACTCGTACGACCGGTTCGCGGCCGACGCCGCCGAGTGCTACCGCGACCTGAAGGCGCCGCGCCAGGTACGGCAGTTCACGGAGCAGGCGCTCTCCCGGCCGACGGAGGAGTTCGTACGCTCGCACGGCCTGCGGCTGGTGGTGAGCGCGGTCGCCGAGCTGGAGTCGGGCAATCTGGACGCGGCGTGCGCGGCCGGTACGCGGGCGGTGGAGGTCGCGGGACGGATCTCGTCGGCCCGTACGACCGAGTACGTACGGGACCTGCTGCACCGCCTGGAGCCGTACGGGGACGAGCCCCGGGTGGTCGAGCTGCGGGAGCGGGCCCGGCCGCTGCTGGTGGCGCCCGCGTAGGCCCTCGGCGCCGGCCGCCGGATCGGGTGCGTTGATCACCTCGCGCGGGTTTAAGCGGACCGCGGGCGGGCCAGTGCACTATCGGGGTGGGAGGTGACGCGCGCGATGGGCGGGCACGTGGGGTTCGACTGCGAGGTTCTGGTGATCGGCGGCGGGATCGTCGGCCTGTCGACGGCGTACGCGATCACGCGCGCGGCGCCGGGCACCCGCGTCGTGGTGCTGGAGAAGGAGTCCGGTCCCGCGCGCCATCAGACGGGCCACAACAGCGGGGTGATCCACAGCGGGGTCTACTACCGCCCGGGATCGCTCAAGGCGCGGTACGCGGTGCGCGGCTCCGCCGAGATGGTCAAGTTCTGCGCGGAGTACGGCATTCCGCACCGGGTCACGGGCAAGCTGATCGTCGCCACCCGCCGCGACGAGCTGCCCCGGCTGCACGCCCTGGTCCAGCGCGGCCGGGAGAACGGCCTGCCGGTCCGGGAGCTGGGCCCGGCCCAGATCATGGAGTACGAGCCGCAGGTGCGCGGCCTCGCGGCGATCCGGGTCGGCACGACGGGCATCTGCGACTTCGCGGCGGTCGCCCGGCAGCTCGCCGCCTCGGCGGAGGCCGCCGGCGCCTGCGTACGGTACGGATCCGAGGTCACCGCCGTCGACCGGCGCCCCTGGGGCGTCGCGGTCCGCACGGCGACGGGGAGCGTGGTCAGGGCGCGGGCCCTGGTCAACTGCGCGGGGCTGCAGTGCGACCGGCTGGCCCGGCTCACGGGCGACGACCCGGGGATGCGGATCGTGCCGTTCCGGGGCGAGTACTACGAGCTGGCCAGGCCGGAGCTGGTGCGGGGACTGGTCTATCCGGTGCCGGACCCGGCGTTCCCGTTCCTCGGGGTGCATCTGACGCGGGCCGTCGACGGCAGCGTGCACGTCGGACCGAACGCGGTCCCCGCGCTGGCCCGCGAGGGGTACACCTGGACCGCGGTACGCCCGGCCGAGCTGGCCGCGACGCTGGCCTGGCCGGGCTCCTGGCACACGGCGCGCCGGCACTGGCGGTACGGCGCGGGCGAGCTGCGCCGCTCGCTCTCGAAGCGGGCCTTCGCGGCGGCCGTACGGCGGCTGCTCCCCGCGGTCAGGGACGCCGACCTGCGCCCGGCGGCGGCCGGCGTACGGGCCCAGGCGATCCTGCGGGACGGCACCCTGGCGGACGACTTCCTGATCCGGCGGGCGCGGCGCACGGTCCACGTCCTGAACGCCCCGTCCCCGGCGGCGACCGCGTCGCTGCCCATCGGGCGCGAGGTGGCACGCCGGGCGCTCGCGGTGCTGGCGGAGGGGTAGGGCCTTCCCCCTTTCCCCTTTGGCCTTTGGCCTTTCCCCTTTGGCCTTTCCCCTGGCGCCCTTCGTCCGGCGCCCTTCGTCCGGCCCCGGGGCTCCGGGAGCGGTCCGTAGAATTGGGGCATCACGGCCGGATCCCGGCCGCACCCGCCCCGCCTCCGCCCCCACCAGCCCGGATTGCCGAGATGACCGAGAACCCCACAGCGAGCCGCCCCGCGCAGCGCCCCGCGACCCGCCCCGTCGGCCGGATGTTCCCCGACGGCACCGGCCCCGCGGCCGACCCCGCCGGGTCGCACTTCGAGCGGCGGATCCGCAGCTTCCAGCCGCGCCGCAGCCGGGTGACCACCGGGCAGGCCGATGCGCTGCGGCGGCTCTGGCCGGTGTGGGGCATGGACATCGACGGCCGCGGGGTGCTCGATCCGGGCGCGCTCTTCGACGGGCTGCCGGTCGTCCTGGAGATCGGCTTCGGGATGGGCGAGGCGACGGCGCGGATGGCCGCCGACGATCCCGGGACCGGCATCCTCGCCGTCGACGTGCACACCCCGGGCCAGGGCAATCTGCTCCGGCTCGCCGAGGAGAAGGGGCTCGCCAACATACGGGTGGCCAACGGCGACGCGATCATCCTGCTCCGCGAGATGCTGCCCGCCGCGTCGCTCGACGGGATGCGCGTCTACTTCCCGGACCCCTGGCCCAAGAAGCGGCACCACAAGCGCCGGCTGATCCAGCAGGAGTTCCTCACCCTGGCCGCGCCCCGGCTGAAGCCCGGGGCCGTACTGCACTGCGCGACCGACTGGGAACCGTACGCCGAGCAGATGCTCGCCGAGCTCACCGCGCATCCGGACTTCGAGAACACGGCGCCGGACGGCGGCTACGCGCCCCGGCCCGCCTTCCGGCCGCTGACCCGGTTCGAGGGCCAGGGGCTCGACAAGGGGCACGTGGTGCACGACCTGCTGTTCCGCCGTACCGGGAGCCGTACCGGGAGCCGTACCGGGACTCCCGCCGGGACTCCTGCCGGAGATCGCGTCTGACACGGGGTTCGGGCACGGGCCCTCGCCGGGTGTCGGTGCCCCTCGTTAGGGTCATCAGGTGTCAGAACCGTTCCAGCGGAGCCCCGGTCCGCCGCGCCTCGACTCCGAGCGCCCCGATCCGGAGCCGGCCATCCCCGTCTACGAGCAGCAGGAGCTGCGCGGCGACCTGTGGAGCGCCGTGCCCGAGCCTGCCCGCAGGCGTTACCGGCCGACGCGCGCGTTCTGGCGCAGGAGGGCGGTCAGGGCCTGGGCGGTGATCACGGTACTGGCGCTCTGCGCGCTGGTGATCCTCGCGCTCGTCCGGGAGCAGACCGGGCCGCAGGGCTTCCTGGTGGGCCTCGGGCTCGCCGTCCTGCCCGTACCGCTGCTGGCGGCCGCCTTCCGCTGGCTGGACCGGGTCGAGCCGGGGCCGTGGCGGAATCTGCTGTTCGCCTTCGCCTGGGGCGCCTTCGCGGCGGCGCTCGTCGCGATCATCGCGAACTCCTTCGCGACGGAGTGGATCGCCACCGCCACCGCGGATCCGGCGGGCGCGGAGTCGCTGGGCGCCACGGTGATAGCGCCGGTCGTCGAGGAGAGCGCGAAGGCGACGGCGATCCTGCTGATCTTCCTCTTCCGCAGACGCAGCTTCACGGGGCTGGTCGACGGCGTCGTGATCGCGGGATTCAGCGCCACCGGCTTCGCGTTCACGGAGAACATCCTCTATCTGGGCAACGCGTTCGGCGAGGACCAGAGCCAGGGGTACTCCGGGCTGAACTCGGTCACGGCGGCCACCTTCTTCGTACGGGTCGTGATGTCGCCGTTCGCGCATCCGCTCTTCACCGCGGCGGCGGGCATCGGCTTCGGCCTGGCGGCGATGGCGGCCCGGCGGCAGAAGATCCGCCGCGTGGCTTTTCCGCTGCTCGGGCTGTTCCTCGCGATGGGCATGCACGCCCTGTGGAACGGCTCGGGGTCGCTCTTCGGCCCCTTCGGCTTCTACGCCGTGTACGGGGCCTTCATGGTCCCGGTCTTCGGGCTGCTGACCTGGCTGGTGATCTGGAGCCGGCAGCGCGAGCTGCGCACGCTCGCGGCCGAGCTGCCCGCGTACGCCGCCGCGGGGTGGCTGGCCGCGGCCGCGCCCCCCGCGCTCTCCTCGATGCGGGCGCGCTCCATGGCGCGGGGGTTCGCGGGGCGTCACCACGGGCCCGCGGCGGCGCGGACGGTCGCGGAGTACGAGGCGTTCGCGACGTCCCTGGCGTTTCTGCGCCACCGGGCCGGGCGGGACCCGGTCGGCCCGGACTTCGTGGAGCGCGAGCAGGAGTTGCTGCACCACCTGTGGGAGCGCAAGGAGATAGCCGGGCCCGCGCTGACCTACGCGGCGCGGGCCACCGGCCGGGTACGGGTGCCGCCGCCGTACATCGACTACGACGGCTACAACCCGTACCGCCAGTACTGACACCTGTCCGGGTGTGACCTCCGTCAGGCGGAGGCGGCGGTCAGCTCCGCCAGCTCCTCCGCCGTCAGCTCCAGCTCGGCGCCCGCGAGCAGCGTCGGAAGCTGCTCGACCGTGCGCGCGGAGGCGAGGGGCGCGATGACGGTCGGCTGCGCCGCCAGCCAGGCGAGCGCGACGGTGGCGACCTCGGCGCCGCGCGCCGCGGCGATCCGGTCCAGCGCGGCGAGCACCTTGACGCCCCGCTCGGACTCCAGGTACTTGCCCGCGCTGCCGGCCCGCGCGCTCTCCACCTGGGTGCCGGGGCGGTACTTACCGGTGAGGAAGCCGGAGGCGAGGGCGAAGTACGGCACGACGGAGAGGCCGTGGCGGACCGCGGCGTCCCGCAGGGGGCCCTCGTACGTGTCGCGCGAGACCAGGTTGTAGTGCGGCTGAAGCGCGACGTACCGGGCCAGCCCCTCGCGCTCCGCGAAGGCGATCGAGGCGTCCAGCCGCTCCGCGCTGATGTTGGAGGCGGCGACGGCACGCACCTTGCCCTCCGTGACGAGCTGGTCGAGGGCGGTGACGATCTCCTCGACCGGGACGTCCGGGTCGTCGAAGTGCGTGTAGTACAGGTCGATGTAGTCGGTACGGAGCCGCCGCAGCGACTCCTCGGCCCCGGCCTTGATGGTGGCCGCCTTCAGCCCCTTGAACTCCGGGTGCGCGCCCACCTTCGTCGCGAGGAGCACGTCGGAGCGGTTGCCGCGCGCGGCGAACCACTCGCCGAGGACGGTCTCGGACTCACCACCGGAATGGCCGTCCACCCAGGCCGTGTAGACGTCCGCGGTGTCCACGAAATTGCCGCCCGCGGCGGTGTACGCGTCGAGGACGGCGAAGGACTCCGTACGGTCCGCGGTCCAGCCGAAGACGTTGCCGCCGAGGGCGAGCGGGAAGACCTTGAGGTCGGAGGAACCGAGTGTGCGCAAAGTCGTCATGCGTCACTTCAACCCCGCCGCAGAGCGCCTTATTCCGTTTCGGGGCGCTCTGCGTGCTCCTGCTTCCCTCAGGACCAGACCCTCAGGACCGGGAGGCCGGCCTCAGGACCGGGGCGTCGGCCTCAGGGGTTGATGCCCTTGCCGTTCAGCCACGCCATCGGGTCGATGCCCGTGCCGCCCGCCGTGTGGACCTCCAGGTGGAGGTGGGGCCCGGTGACGTTGCCGGTCGCGCCGACGCGGCCGATGACCTCGCCGGTGGAGACCTTCTGCCCGGCGCTGACCGAGAGCGAGGACTGGTGCGCGTACCAGACCTCCGTGCCGTCCTCCAGCTCCAGGACCGTGCGGTAGCCGTACGAACCCGACCAGCCGGCCGACTTGACGGTGCCGCTGTGCACGGCCTTGACGGGGGTGCCCGTCGGCGCCGCGAAGTCCAGGCCGGTGTGGTAGCCGGAGGACCAGAGGGAGCCGGACTGGCCGAAGGAGGAGGTGAGGGTGTACGAGGAGGTGGGGAGGGAGAAGCTGGCCGCCAGCTTGGCGAGACGCTCCTGCTCGGCCTTGGCCTTGGCCTCCGCCTCGGCCTTCTTCTTGGCCGCCTCGATCTTCTTCTCCGCGTCGTTCTGCCGCGCCTTGGCCTGGCTCGCGGCCTTCTCGGCGGCCGCGTCCTCCTCCGCCGCCTGCTGCGTCGCGTCGGCCTTCGCCTGCTGCCGCTCGGCCTGCTGGAGGATGCGGGCGCGCAGCGCCTCGCCGGCGTCGGTGGTGCCCTGCTCGGCGTCCGCGGCGGTCAGGCCGGCGGTGCTCAGGGGCGCGCGGGCCAGCACGTCCGACGCGGAGTCCGCGTCGTCCGACCCCAGGGAGCCCATCCCCGGCAGGGACTTGGCGTCGGGAAGGTTGTCCGCGATGGCGTCGGGCAGGGATATGGAGACCGCGGGCTTGTCCTGCGCGGTGGCGATGCCGCCCGCGCCGACGGCGGCGATGACGCCGACACCCAGGACCGTGGAGCTGCGGGCGAGCCCGTTGCGCTGCTTGGCGACGCGGTGCCTGCCGCGTACGGGGCGGATGGACTCCTCGGTGGGATTCCACTCCCCCCAGGTCCCGGGCGCCTCGTTCTCACTGCCGCTGCCGAAGGAGTGGGTTTCGAAGGTGGCCGTGGGGGCAGGCTTGTTGGACGCCACTGAGGCGTGCTCCTTTCCTTCCTTCTCGCCTACCGGGTTAGCTGACGGGTTCGGAGCAGGAAGGTCTCCTACGGGTGTCCCCTGCCGCACGAAGCGGCAAGTAACTCCCGATTCACCCCAATTGGTGGTTCCCCGGTTCCCTCGCGGGATTCGGCGCACGCGCACGGTGCCATCTCTGGCGACGGCTGGGACAACCGCGCTGCGTTATCGAACGTTAATAGAGACCAGGGCCTTATTCCAAGCTGTTCCCGATGATCGTTAACGACTTCGCAACGGACGTAACGGGACACAAGAGCGCGCATCCGGGCGAGTTGATCGGCGCTCGGGGCACATTGGTCCGCCCTGCATACTTGACGGTATGTCAAACGTTATGCGGAGGGATACCCGCCGGTCACCATGAGTGATGCCGCGCGCTCAGGGCACGATCGGCATCGTCCGACGCCGCTCCGGCTCGCCCTCCGAGGGCCGGCTGATCGCCAGCAGCGCCATGTCGTCCTGGCTTCCGCCGCCCGTGTGCCGCCGTACGTCGTCGATCAGCGCCTGGAGCATTTCGTCGGGCCCCTGGAAGATCCGCCCGTCGAGCCGCTCGCACGGGACGTAGAAGATCCCGTGCGCGTCGCGCGCCTCGGTGAGCCCGTCCGTGTAGAAGAGCAGCGTCGCGCCGTCGGGGTACGCGGACTGCTCGGCCCGGTCGGGCCACGCGCCCAGCTCGCTCATGCCGAGCGGCAGCGCGGGGTCCTGCGCCCTCAGCATCCGTACGGCACCGCCGTGACAGATCAGCGGCTCGGGATGGCCCCGGTTGACGAGCCGTACGATGCCCTCGCCGTGCGGGATCTCCGCCAGTACGGCCGTGGTGAACCCTTCGAAGACATCGAGCCCGTCCCGCCCCGTCCCCTCCCGCAGGAGCGAGCGCTCCAGCCGCTGCGCGACGCCCTCCAGCGAGCTCTCCTGCTCCGCCGCCTCCCGGAACGACCCGATGATGACGGCGACCGCCTCGACCGCCTCCAGCCCCTTCCCCCGTACGTCGCCGACGACCAGCCGTACCCCGTACGGCGTGTCCTGCACGGCGAACAGGTCGCCGCCGATGAACGCGCCCTCCTGCGCCGCCTCGTACCGCGCCGCGATCCGCAGCCCGCCGATCCGCTCGGCGGGTCTGGGCAGCACGGCGCGCTGGGCGGTCTCGGCGATGACGCGGGCGGAGGCGAGCCGTTCGCCGCTGCGTCTGACGACGCCGTTGATGTAGAGCGCGAGGGCGGAGACGACCAGCACCGTCAGCAGTTCGCTGACCGACACCACCGTCGTGAGCGTGTCCGTATGGATACGGAGCGCCACCTCGGCGGCGAGCGAGGCCACGGCCACCAGCAGGACGCCGAGCAGCGGGAAGAACGGGGCGGCGATCAGCGGGGCGGCGGCGAAGAACGGCGCCGCGGTCACGCGGGCCGGGGTCACCAGGTCGAGCACCACCCCGCCGATGATCACCAGGGCGGGCAGGAGCCGGACGAGCCGCCGACCGGCCAGGCGCCGCGCGTACGGTCCGGCCGGTCCGTACGGCGCCCGGTCCGCCACCCGGCCCAGGTCGCGGGCGGGGTCCCTGCGATGGTCGCGCCCGTACGTGCCGGTCGCCCAGAAACCCGCGGCGTCGGCGCCCAGAATCCCGGCGCCGTCGGCGTCCTGTCTGCTTCTGCCGCCGAGGCGTTCCCGGATTCTCCTGAGCTTCCCCACCAGTCGTCTCCTGCCCGTTCCGCCGACGGCTGCGGACGGCACCGCGCTCCACCCAGGCTGGCCGCCGCCGCGCCGGGAGGCGACCCGCCGTCGGCCGACTGGGCTACGGAGACCGATGGCACGGAGGCCGGTGTGAAGACGCTCAGTCGGTCAGGTGGCGCTCGGCGTACACCTTCATGGCGTCCCGCACGAGCACAGCCGTACCTTCACCGTACTTGTCATACGTCGCGGTGAAACGTGGATCATCGACGTACGTGGCCGTGACTCCGATGACATAAGACCTGGTGGGCTCCATGGTCACCGCCAGCCAGTCACAGTGACGCCGGGCGATCGCCTGCGCCTCCTCGCCGGACGCGTCGTGGCCGGCCGCCGCCGCGCGCCCCCAGTCGCGGGCGATCGACTCGTGCCGCTCCTGGAACGCCCGGCGCTCCTCCTCGCTCAGCGAGCGCCACCAGCGGTCGCTCTTCTCGTAGGCGGGGCGGCCCCACCTCTCGGTGACCTCCTGCTCGTACCGTGTGTGCGCGAAGCCGTCGAACACTTCCTCTGCCATGAGTTCCTCTCCGTTCTCGGTCTTGTGGAGAGTGGTCCGCACCGACGTGATCAGCCGGCCGATGCGCTCGCGTTCCTGCTCCAGCAGCCCCAGATGGCCGCGCAGGGCGGCGGCCGTGTCCTGCTGGCCGTCGAGGATCCGGGCGATGTCCGGCAGCCCGAGACCCAGCCCCCGCAGCAGCAGGATCCGCTGCAGCCGGACCAGGGCCTCCTGGTCGTAGTACCGGTATCCGTTGACGCCGGTCCTGCTGGGCTCCAGCAGCCCCAGCTCGCCGTAGTGCCGGAGCGTACGGCTCGTCGTACCGGCTTTCTTCGCGATGTCCTGGATCGACCACTCCATGACGTTCACGGTAGAAGTTGACGTTACGTAAAGGTCAAGCGCGATTCCGAGGGCACGGATCCCCGGGACACGGATCAGGGAACGGGCACACGACGAAGGCCCGGATTCACCAGGAATCCGGGCCTTCGTTTTCTTCGTAGTAGCGGGGACAGGATTTGAACCTGCGACCTCTGGGTTATGAGCCCAGCGAGCTACCGAGCTGCTCCACCCCGCGCCGCTGAATAAGACTCTACGCCATCCGGAGCAAGATCATTACCAATTCCCGTGGCCGCGGCCGGAAGGGTGCCCGGCCGGGCCGAACGACAGGGCCTAGGCGGCCTCGACGACATCCGCCCGCACGGCGGCGGCCCACTCCACCAGCAGCCGCTGGTAACGCTCCTGCTCGGCCGAGGACAGCGCACTGCCCGCACGCGCCCACAGCGCGCGGATCTCCGCGTTCACCACAGCGGCGGATCTGACAGGGGACGGGGACGCGGACTCCGGGGTGGCAGAAGAAGCGAACATGGGAGCAAGGCTACGGCCGGCCACTGACAATCGGCGGAGCGTGGCGCCTGCGCCCAGGTCCGGCACCCGGCACCCAGCGCCCGAACCCCACCACGCGACACCGTCCGCCTCACACCACCACGGTGTACTCGTGCGCGGGGCCGCCCTGCCACTCCACCCAGGCCGGGTCGTCCAGCAGCTCCCAGGCGTCGGGCAGCCCGGCCAGCCGCAGGAATTCGACCAGGTGGGCGTCGGAGTGGGCGAGTCCCATGATCTGCCCGCGGACCGTGACCCGCCGCCCGCCCGTCCCTGACGCCCGGTGGACGACGATCGGTGCATCACTCATACGGCCAAGAGTGCGACGATCTCGCCCGGTCCGCAGCATCTGGGGCGCGCTATCTTCCGTACCGGCCTGTAGCGTGCGTCACATTCACCCCCGGGGCCCCTCGGGACTCTCGGGCACCCCAGGCCTCCCAGTCCCCTCGGGCCCCACGGACGTCTCACCCCAGAACGGCGAAAACCTCGTCGATCGCGGCGCAGGTCCGGTCGGTGTCGTCGTCCGTCACGGCGGCCGACACGAACCAGCAGGCCAGACCGTGCGCGTTGATGTGGATGCCGCGGCGCAGCAACTCGTGGCGGAAGAGGTCGTACCGCCGCTGGTCCAGGTGGAGCGTGTCGCGGTAGTGGCGGGTGGGGGCGCCGCCCGGTGAGAACACCACCTGGAACATCGCGCCGACGCCCTGCACCGCGCACTCCACCCGGTGGTCGGTGGCGGCCCTGCGGATGGTCTCCATGATCCGCCGGCCGGTGTCGTCGATCTTCTTGACGACGGCGGGGTCGGCGAGCGCGGTGAGGGTGACGAGGGCGGCGGTGGCGCAGAGCGGTGAGGCGTTGTACGTACCGCCGTGCTTGACCCGGCCGTTGGCGAGCGCGGCCATCACCTCGCGGCGGCCCGCGAAGGCGGCGATGGGCAGCCCGCCGCCGAGGGCCTTGGAGTAGACGGCCAGGTCGGGCACGACGTCGTAGAGGGCCTGCGCGCCGCCCGGGCCGGTCCGGAAGCCGGTGCAGACCTCGTCGAAGACGAGCAGGATGCCGCGCGCCGTGCACTCGTCGCGCAGGAAGCGCAGGTAGCCGGGGCCGGGCATGGTGCAGGCGTTGTTGGCGACGATGGGTTCGCAGATGACGGCGGCGAGTTCGCCGCGGTGGGCGTCGAGTACGGCGACGAGCGCGTCCGGGTCGTTCCACGGGCAGACGACGACATCGCCGCTGACACCGGACGGGATGCCCGGGGAGTGCGGCACGGAGTGCGGGGCGCCGTACGGCCCGGCCGCCGCCTCGGGGGGCCGGTTGGAGATCGCGAGGGTGTCCGTCCAGCCGTGGTAGTGGCCCTCGAACTTGAGCACCTTCGAGAGCCCGCTGTGGCCGCGCGCGGCCCGTATCGCTCCCTGGACCGCCTCCGAGCCGGAGTTGGCGAAGCGGACGAGATCGGCGCAGGGGACCATCGCGCGGATGAGTTCGGCGAGTTCGACCTCGGGCACGTTGCAGGTGCCGAACATGGTCCCGCCGGCGAGGACCCCGGTGAGGGCGTCGGTGAGCGCGGGGTTCGCGTGCCCGAGGACCGCGCTGCCGTACGCGGCGAGATAGTCGACGTACTCGTTTCCGTCCGCGTCCCGGATGCGGGCGCCGGAGCCGCTGGTGATGTAAAGCGGATACGGGTGGGGCCCGGTGGAGGTGAGCCGCGCGGAGGAACTGATTCCGCCCGCGAGGGATTTCTTGGCCCGCTCGAACAGTGCGCTGCTGTTCGCGGTTCCGCCGAGCGCGGGAACGCCGGAAACAGGTAAGCCGGATGGATTCATCGGTTTCATGTGTCACTCCTGCCCGGGCAATTTGTTCGAACTGATCGACGGAGCCGAAGGACCTGGCGGACCTGGCGGACCTGCCGAAGCCGACGTACTCGATGCACTCGATGCACTCGATGGCCCCGACGGATTCACGTTTCGTCGGTCGGATCCACATCTTGACGGGGTCACAGCCGGTCCCCAGACTCGTCGACTCTCGTCTCCGTCTTCGCGGAGATCCAGAATGCGGTGAAAGGAAGTCGGGCATGACTGAATCCGCTGAATTGGCCGAAAAGATCGCGATCGCCGTCGTCACCGGCGCCGGGAGCGGTATCGGCCGGGCTTGTTCGCTGGGACTGCTGGCGGACGGCTGGACGGTGGTGCTGACCGGGCGGCGCGAGGAGGCCCTGAAGGAGACGGCGGCGCTCGCGGGCCCGGCGGCGGAGCGCGCGGTTCCGGTGTCGGCGGACATCACGGACGCCGATGCCGTGGCCCGGCTGTTCGACGAGGTGGGCACGCGTTTCGGACGGCTGGACCTGTTGTTCAACAACGCGGCGGACACCATGCCGTACACCCCGACGGAGGATGTCTCCGTCGGGGACTGGCACCGCGTCATGGACTCGATCGCCACCGGCACCTTCCTCTGCGCGCGGGCGGCGTACCGGATGATGAAGGACCAGACGCCGCGCGGTGGCCGGATCATCAACAACGGGGCCCCCTCCGCCCAGGTGCCGCGACCGGATTCGATCGCTTTCACCGCGGCGAAGCACGCCGTGGCCGGGCTGACGCGCTCGCTGTCGCTGGACGGCCGCCGTTACGACATCTCGTGCGGGCAGATCGACATCGGCAATGTGACCCCGGTGGGCCGGGAGCAGCCGGCGGTCCGGCAGGCGGACGGCACGCTGCGCGTGGAGCCGACGATGGACATCCGCCATGTGGTGGAGATGGTGCTCGTCATGGCGAATCTGCCGAGGGGCGTGAACGTCCAGTCAGTCGCCGTCCTGCCCAGCGCGATGCCGTACGTCGGCCGCGGCTGACGCGGCCGGAACCGCGAGGAACGCCTCGATCCGGGTGCCGGGGGTGAGCCGGCCCGCGCGCTCCCACGCGAGCGCGCGGTGCAGCCCGTCGAGGTGGATCAGCCCCTCCCGTACCACCAGTCCCGCGTAGTCGACCCCGGGCACCGCGCGGGCGCTGAGGAAGAGCGCGGAGAAGGGCGCGGTGGTCATCCGGTCGAGCTTGCGGGCGCAGACCGGGTTCGTACGGGCGTAGGTGTCGCCCAACTCCCGTAACCGGGCCACCGCTTGCCCGACGGTCAGCCCCGACGCGGGGACGAGTTCCCGCTCGCCGCCCTCGCCCAGGTGCCACGGCAGCACGATGCGCAGCAGATCGTCCCGGTCGAGCACCACACGCTGCCACGCCCCGAGCGTGTGCTGGGCGTGCAGGATGTGCTCCTCGGCCTCGTCATTGGTGTTGGCCTCATGGGTGAGTTCGAGCGGATGCGCCCGCGCGAACCGGCGCTGAACCGTCTCGAACGTAACGGAGGCGACCACTCTCATACGACCGACCACACCCCTCCGGCTTCCCCGCCCACACCAGTTCCCTTCCCACCGACCGGCTGCCCTTTCACCCCTCGTACTCGGTGAAGTGGCGCTCGTCGAACAGATCCGGCCACCGACCCCGGTCGAGCCCCAGCCCCCGTGCGGTGGCGAGCACATGACGCCAGTACGGCTTGACGGGCGGCCAGCGCGTGCCGGTCTGGCAGTACGACGCGTCGATCATGTAGCGGGGCCCGCCCGTGGCACCGGGGGTCGAGCGGCGGGCGTGGAACAGCGCGGAGTGCAGCACCACCGTCGACCCGGCGGGCAGGTCGTCGATCAGGGCCTCGGAGGGCAGCTTCCGCGTCCCGAGGTGGGCACGGGCGGTCTTCTCGGCGACCTCCCGGTGCGACCCGGGCAGTACGGCGAGCCCGCCCATCTCCGGCCTCAGCCCTCGCGGGTAGTGCAGCGCGTGCACCATCACCCGGTCCCGCCGGCGCTGCGGAATCTGCTCGTAGTCGTGGTGCCACGCCTTGCCGGGAGCACCGGGCGGGCGCCGGTCGCAGTGCAGGTGGTGAAAGACGAACGAGGGCCCCATCACCTCGGAGAGCAGCGCCAGCAGCGGCGGGTGCACGGCCAGTTCACCATGGGCCGCCAGCTGTATCTCCACCATGTCCGGCGTCCCGTACACCTCGGGCTCCCGGCACGCGTCGATGGACCGCTGCCGTAATCCGCTGTCCACCCAGAGATCCACTTCCCGCTCCAGCGGTTCCAGCGAACCGGACGGAATGAATCCGGGAAGGACGAGATACCCCCGTTCCTCGAATTGCTCCAGCAGACTCCCGTCGAGTTCCGGTACCGGGGGAAGCTGTTCACGCATGGTGCGACACCCCTCTCTTCCGCTCTCCACGAATTCCGTCGGCAATCAGTCATGGCATATGCACGGACGCGTGCACCGAGGGATCCCAGGCGACTGCAATGTTCCGGGCTTTCCTGGAACAGCGCCCAAAGGTAGCCAACAATTCATCGGGGCAGACCGGAAGCGAAGGACAATGGCCGAAGCGCGCCACCCTGGCAAGAACCGCACGAATGCCAGGACATCACCCCGCTCATACGTTCCACGCGCCCCGCTCCCCGCTCCCCGCGCCACGTTCCGCGGGGCGCCCCGAGTCGGCTCTTCCCCACCACGAACGCGCCGCGGCTCCGGCCGGCTGATTGCTCGGTGACGGGGATGCGTCGGACAGGGGGTAGTCGGGCGGAGGTGCGGCGCTCGTGGTGGGCGAGGGCCTTCCTCCGGTGACGGGAACGGAGGGATATCCGGCGTCGAAGTGCATGTAGTCGGGCACCTTGATGTTCTGCCAGATCCAGCCTTCGTCGATGAAGGTCCGCCATACGAGTCCGCCGTCGAGGATGGCCCCCTTGCCCGGGGCACGTTCGGCGTACTCGGCGCTGGGGGACCAGCACTTGCAACGGAGGTCCTTCCAGGGGTTCTGCAACGGGTTGATGTCGATGGCGCGGCCGTTGGCGTGGGGGGATTCCTTCACCGGGGCGTTGATCTGGTCCAGCCGACGGCAGTTGTAGGCGGCCGTGTTGTTGTCCTCCAGGCTGGCCTTGGTGTCCCCCTCGTACGCTTCCACCGGCTGCATGCGATTGATGGGGAACCGTTCGTCGAACAGGCGGGTGAAGACGCGTGAGATGCTCTCGGCGATGTCGGCGTTGACGACCAGCACGCCCCGCCGTGTCCCGCCCTCGAAGTCGACGTAGTTGACCTCGACGCGGCGCAGGTCCTCGCGGGTGACAGGGCAGCCCTCGCGCCACGTGCCGGTCTCGACGATCCGTTGCCACTGCTCCGCCGGAATCTCCTCGACGACCGGGTTCGCCGACGGCGAGGGTCCCGGGGACGCCGTTCGTGATTCCCCGGCCCGCGGGCCGCCCTCTGTCGTATCCGTTCCGGTCGCGCACGCGGTGGCGAGCAGGACGCAGGCGGCGGCCAGCGCGCGCCCGGGGAGTGCGCGGCGCCGACCGCCACCTCGAACAGAGGCGATTCGGCGGTGAAGCGCCGGGCGCGCGTGGTGTTCCGTGGTCTCCCGGACGGGAACGGTCCTGCGGCTGGTCAAGGCGATCCTTCTGGTTGGGACAGCGGCGCCTTACGCGGCGAGCGGCAGGCGGGGGCGGCGGGCGGAGCGCGGCGGAAGAGAGCGGAAGAGAGCGGAAGAGATCAGCCGAGAGGCGGTTCGCCGGTTTCCTGCCTGGTCCGGCCCGGGGGCCAGGAAGGGGTGTCGAGGACGCGCTCGTAGGTGAGCAGGCGGCGTCCTTCGGGCGTGCTGCTCCCGCCCTCGCGCCGCCATCCGCGGCGTTCGTAGTACGGCCCGGCGCCTCCGGGTCCTTCCATGGTCACGAGGGAGACCCGCGCGCACCCGGCTATGGCGGAAGCGGCGACGAAGCGTTCGATGAGGTCCACCCCTATCCCCAGGGAGCGGGCCGACTCGTCCACGGCGATGTGCGCGAGCACCGCCCCCGGGCCCAGGGACGCCTGCGGGGCGACCGGGGTGGCCTGTCCGGGCTGTTGGCGTCGCATCAGCTTGCGGTAGTACCGGGGAGCCCTGGTCCGCAGGAAGTGCACCAGCAGGCCGGGCCGCACGGCCAGGCCGCCGAGAGCCCGTATCAGCAGCGTGCCGCCGTGCCGGCGCAGCACATGGCGACGGTGGAGCGCCGGGTCCGTCACGCCCACCAGGTAGCCGACCGGCTGTTGCTTCGCCACGGCGATGAAGGCCAGGGCGTGCGGGCTGGTCAGGTAGGTGCGGGTGTACGCCGCCAGGAATCCGGGGCCGAGGCGGGCGAAGAACCCGTCGGGGAAGAGCCGCAGGTGCTCCCGTACGACGTACGGCAGGTGCTCGGGGTCCATGAACCGCACGGCGTAAGGGCGGTGGGGGGCCGACCCGGCGCCTCTCATGGCGGGAAGGCGGCGTCCGGCCGGCTGCGGATCCGGGGCGGGGCGGGCAGGGCTCGATGGCGCGGTAGCGCGGGTTTCGGCGTCCACAGCGGCAAACTACTACGCCGTGTAGAAATAAATCTACTACGCTCTGTAGAAGTAGTCTGTGGTGTCTTCGACGCGAGCCGGGCCGAACGGGCCCGCCATGGCGGGCAGACTGGTACGAGCCCCACGACGACGGACCCTGGGAGGGGATGGTGGCCATGCGCGCGTTCGGTGAGCTGGAGTCGGAAATCATGCGGGTGGTGTGGCAGCGGGCCGAGCCCGTCACCATCCACACCCTGACCGACGCGCTCAACGGCCCCCGCACGCTGGCCTATACGACCGTGATGACCGTCACCGAACGGCTGCGTGAGAAAGGCTGGCTGACCAGAGAAAAAGAAGGCCGGTCCTACCGCTACAGCGCCGCCCGGAGCGCCGACGAGTACACCGCGGAACTCATGGGCCAGGTCCTGGACGCCTCCACCGACCGGGCCAGCGCCCTGCTGCGCTTCGCCGGCCGCCTCGACCCGAAGGAAGCCGCGGCCCTGCGGGAAGCCCTGGCCGATCCCCCCATCGCCCCGCCGCGGAACGGAGGCTGAACCATGCTGGTCATCGGCACCCTGCTCCTGTACGCGGCCCTCCTGGGCGTGGCGGGCAACCGGGTCCTCACCCGCGCGGCATGGGTGGTCCACTCACCCCGGACCGCACTGCGCCTGTGGCACACCTGCGCCGTCACCTTCCTCGCCACCGTCACCTGCGCTCTCGTACTCACCGCGCACGACCTGTGGGAACACGCCGTGGTCTGGCTGTTCCACGCGGACAAACCCCAGGTCCACGCCCTCTACAGCGGCTCCTGGTACGCCGACGAGATCGCCACCGGCGCGACGGTCGCGCTGCTCGCCGCCGTGAGCACGGTGACCGTACTGGCCGTACGGCGGATGCGGATCTCCCGTCATGAACGGGACCGGCACCGACTGGTCGCCGACGCGCTCGCCCCGTACGGGACCGGTCCGCTGCGGCGGGTCCGCGTCCTCGAAGATCCCGTACCGGCCGCTTTCTGCATCCCGGGTTCACGGCACGACGCCCGCGTCGTCCTGACCCGCGGCGCCCTGTCCCTGCTCACCCCCGAGCAGGTGTCGGCCACCGTCGCCCACGAACAGGCGCACCTGCGCTTCCGGCATCACCGCGTGATCGTCCTTGCCGAGGTGGTGACCGCGGCCGTCGGCTGGAGCGGTGCCCTGCGCGACTACGCGGAACAGACCCGGCGCCTGGCGGAGATGGCGGCCGACGACCACGCGGCCGACACTCACGGGCAACGCACCCTCGCCGCCGCGCTGCTGGAGATGTGCACCGCCCCCGGTGACGCCGGCGCCGGCCTCCCGGCCATGACCGGGGCGGACCCGGCCGAGCGGATCCGCCGGCTCCTCGCCGGACAGCGGTCCTCCGCGGCTCGCGCCCTGCCCCTCCTGGCGGCAGGAGCTGCCGCCGCCCTGCTCATGGTGCCCACCACCGTGTCGCTGGCCCCGGCCGCCACGATCGCGGACACCGCCCACTGCCCGCCGCGCTGCGACCCGTCGGCAGAGAAATGAGCCGCGGGGACGTGACAGGGCCGTCCGGAATGCCCGTACGCGACGTGGCCGACCGGGCCATACTGAACCGGACATGCTGATCCTGACCGCCCCCGCCCGCACGGTGACAGGAAGCGCCGCACGCGCCGCCGCGTTCACCGCGCTGACCAGCGCCACGGCGGCGGGACTGCACCACGCGACGGCGGACTCACCCGTCTCCTGGCCGAGCCTGGCACTCGCCGCCCTGGTGATGTTCGCCGGCGCCGCACCCGCCTTCCACTTCGGGACACCCCGCGCCGTCGTCGCGGTCGTCGTGCTGGTCCAGGCGGTACTGCCGACCTGGCTCAACGCCACCGAGACCGCGGTCACGAGGGACGGACACCACCGGCTGCCTCCCGTCTGGCACCACAGCAGCCCCGCCATGGCCGCACTCAACCTCACCGCCGGACTGGCCCTGGCCTGGCTCCTGCACAGCGCGTGCGCCCTGCCCTCGCAGCTCTTCCACGCCTGGACGGAACCAGCAAGGCAGTGGGCCGTACGACTGGCAAAGGCCCTCTCGGTCCAACTGCCGCAGCCGTACGAGCCCAGCACACCCCACCCCGGGCTCCTCGCCCCACCGGCGCTCTCCTCCCAGACCGCGCACCTCACCCTGCGACACCAACGAGTCCCCTGCGGACCGTGAACGACGGCGTTGCCCCGCGTCCCTCACGCGCCACCCGGCCGTGACGAGCGACCGTCGACACCATCCCAGGAGTACCCGTATGCCCACGCGCCTCATCGAGGCGTGCCGGGCAGGCTCGGCCTGCCCGCGCATCCTCACCCAGCCGGAAACCCCGCCACCCGCCGAGGTCTACCAACCGCAGAACACTCCTCGCACCGGGGAGGGTCTGATCACCTTCCTGACCTCCGCCCAGACCCTCCTCTTCGTACTCGTCGGCGTTCTGGCCGTCGTCCTGTTCGCCGTCACCACGTGGCACACCAGGCGCGAACGGCGCGACGAGAAGAACGTGACCTGACCCTCGACACGGCGGTGGAGCACTGCGGAGACCCGATCGCTTCCGCCCAAGTGCCCCTGAACAACGGAGCGCCCCGATCAGCCGAAACCGATCGGGGCGCTCACGCATCGCTCACGCACGGACGTCGCTGCGGGGAGTCCGCTGGGCGCCCGCTGGAGGGGCTACACCTGATTCATGACACCCCCACGCTCCTGACCGGCGGCCGGTGGGCGGGCGATTCCGATGATTGACGGGGAGGCCGGGGTGCTCCGGCCGTTGATGAGGAAGTCGAAGCGGCGGATCTCGTCAACGGTGAACCCCGCTTCGGTGATCGCGCGTTCTGTGTCGCGGGTGAGGTTGCAGCCGCCGCACAACAGCCGCCAGGGCGGATTCAGCATCCTCTGCCGGCGGAGGATGCTCCGCTTCTGCGACCGGACGTGCTCGTAGAAGCGCAGCTCTCCGCCCGGCTTGAGGACGCGCGCGGCCTCGGCGAGGGAGCCCGGGACGTCCGGGAGGGTGCACAGCACGAGCGAGATCACGGCCGCGTCGAAGTTTCCGTCCGGTACGGGAAGCTCCTCGGCCCGGCCGGACACCACCCGCACCGGTACGGGCGCCCCGGTGACGGCCCGTTCCGCGAGGGCGCGCAGCCGGGGTTCTGGCTCCACCGCGACCACTTCTTCCACCTCGGGCGGATAGTGCCTGAAGTTCGCGCCCGTACCCGCGCCGATCTCGATCACCCGGCCTCGTACTCCGGCGAGGAGTTCTCGGCGGTGCTCGACGGAGCCGTGCGCCTCGGCGAAGGCGTTGATGCGCGGATAGAGCCGGGCGAACAGCGGATGCGACACCGCTTCGGCCATGGTGGTCTCCTTGCCGGTGTGGTGCAGGTGCGCAGGCATCCGGCGCCTGGACCTCCTTACACAAGGGTGCCCTTTTTGAGGCGTCCGGTACCGCACGCCCCTTCTGTTCTGCTGCCGGCAGGTACGTCGACCACCGGCCGGGGGCCGTGAGGGCGCGGCGCGAGAGGCGGCTAGCATCCCGTCCCATGGCCCGGTTCGTACGACCGACAGTGGCCCGGCTGTGGGCCGGGCTGTTCGTCGTGTTCACGCTGGCCATCTGTACGACGGGGATCGCTCGGCCCGCTGCGGCGGCGGCGCCGACGGACATGGCGCCGATGAACATGCCGGCGACGGCATGGTCCGTAGGCCCGATCGACGGGCAGTCCGCCGAACCTGGGTGCCCCATGGGTGACATGGAATGCGCACCCCAGGCCCAGCACCGGCCGTCGCCCGCTCCGCTGCCGCTCACCGACAGTGTCCGCGCGACGGTCGTGGACCGTGTGGCGGCGGGGGTGCATGTCGAGCGGGCGCCTCCCGGCCCGGGGTCCCGTGAGGGGCCCGACCTCGACAGGCTGTGTGTGAGCCGGACCTGATCGCGCCTCGCTTCCGAGACCCGATCCGATCCGGCACGCCGTCCTGCGCGCGTGCCTCTCCTCTCTGTCGTAACGGAGAACCCACACGCATGCCTTCAATCCTTGCCCTCTTCGCCACCAGTGTCGGCACCGGCCTGCTCGCCGGTGGCGCTTCGTGTGCCGCCGTCCAGGGCGGCCTGCTGGCCGGCGCCGTCAGCCGCCGTACTCCCGGCGCCGGAAAGCCGGACACCGGAACGCCCGGCACCGGAACGCCCGGCACCGGGAAGTCCGGCTCCAGGCTCTCCGAACCGCTGGCTCCGGTCGGTGCGTTCCTCGCCGGGAAGCTGCTCTCGCACACCCTCCTCGGTGCGCTGCTCGGCGTCTTCGGCGCCGCCCTGCAGCCCAGCCCCCGCACCCGGGCGGTTCTGCTGATCGCCGCCGGTGTCCTGATGGTGCTGTTCGCCCTGGATCTTCTCGGGGTGAAAGCCGTGGCCCGCCTGGTGCCCCGGCCTCCGGAGTCCTTCGGACGGCTGGTGCGCCGCCGCGCCAAGTCCGGTTCCACACGCGCTCCCGCGCTGCTCGGCTTCGCGACCGTGCTCATCCCGTGCGGGGTGACACTGTCGGTCGAACTCGTCGCCGTCACCTCGGGATCAGCCGTGGCGGGCGCGGCCGTGCTGGCCGGGTTCGTGCTCGGCACCGCCCCGCTGTTCGCCGCGCTCGGCTACCTCTTCCGCCGGGGCAGCCGGGCCTTCTCCGGGCGGCTCGGCATCGTTACGGGCGTGGTCGTCCTCGGGGTCGCGGCCTGGACCGTCGTCTCCGGTCTCCAGGCGGGCGGCTGGTACTCCACGGCCGGCAGCAACGCGCCCGCCGCGGCCGCGGACCCTGGCCCCGTCCAGCCCGGCGCACCCGTACGGCAGGGCCCGGTGACCATCGGCGCCGACGGGAAGCAGACCATCGTCCTGACCGTCACCGACTTCTACGAGCCCACCACCTTCACCGCCGAGGCCGGCGTGCCCACCACTCTGGTCCTGCGCGGCAAGGACTCCGGCGGCTGCGCCCGCGCCTTCACCATCCCCGAACTCGGCGTCCAGGAGATCGCCGAGCGCGACGGCGACACGAACATCGACCTCGGCACCCGCGAGCCCGGCAAGCTCGCCTTCTCGTGCGCCATGGGCATGCAGGGCGGAACGATCGACTTCAAGGAAGGCCCGGCATGAAGTGGTTCCGTGGAAAGACCGGTGAACGGGACACGGGCAGTGGTCCGCGGGTGGTGCTGAAGGTCGAGGGCATGCACTGCTCCAGCTGCGGTCTGCTCATCGACGACGAGGTCGAGGAGGTGCCCGGGGTGCGGTCCTCCCGTACCGATGTGAGCAAGGGCCGCTCCACCGTCCACCTGACCGGCGAAGGAGCAGCCGACCACGCCGAACTGATCGGCGCCGTCGAGCGGGCCGGCTACCGGGCCACCGTCATCGGGTGAGTACGCCGTGGCGGCGGCCGGGGGGGTGAGGTGCGGCGGGGCCCCGCGGAGGAGGGTAAGGCAGGCGAGGAACCGCGAGAAGCGGATCATTGGTAAGTTGTGTGTA